>DASTKM010000320.1:0-9748 GCA_035715885.1 Rubrobacter sp. | reverse complement strand
TGGTCATGCTCACGCCGAAGGTGAAAGCTGTCTGGCCGATCGCCACCCCGAGGCACCCCAGGCCCGCCACGGAGAGAAGGTCTTTCGGTTTGAGCCTGTCCGCTGGCTCCAGGATGCGGAGGAGGCAGAACATCAAGATACCGCCAGCTGTGAAGCGTAAGGCCACGATGAGCAGTGGAGGCGTGAACTCGGCCGCGTACTTCGTCGCCGCGTAGTTGGTGCCCCAGAAGACGGCGGCTAGCATCAAAGAGACCTCCGTAAAGATGGCCGCCTTCTTTAGGTCTGTCACGAGACGAGATTATAAGGCCGGACCGCATCGAGCGCACCGAGGCCGGAAGTGCGCGAGTGAAGGGAACTAGGATAATTATTCGACTACCGCTGGTCGATCACAAGAAGCTATCTATGCTTCATGCGACGGGAGCACCGTTCCAATGCGCAACATTGTAGTGGAGGCATTCATGGTAGTGCGTGTCCCGCGGTTAGGTCTTCGTCGCAGATTTCTCCGTGCACTCTGAAGAACATACCTTGTATACAGTTCTGTGAGCAGCACATTAACGCGTAACCGCTTGCCCAGCGCCACCTTGACCTCCAGCTCCTCTCCCGGTGTGGCCAAGAAGCGGTTCATCAGGTCGTTGCCGGTTCGTACAGTCCGTTGGGAAGTGCGGACCACCCACCACGCTCCCCGGAGGCATCCGAGCAGCGTCCCGCTACACGCACTGGCTACCCAGCATGGGAAGACACGCCGCCGAGGGTATGGACGGAGCCCCGGGATAATAGTCTACTGCTGCCCTACTGCTGCCAAGACCCCAGTAGCATGATCGTGGGCTCTACTCTTTTTATAGGTTTTGCAGGTAAAATAGAGAGCCGACGAGCGGACTCGAACCGCTGACCTGCTCATTACGAGTGAGCTGCTCTACCTGCTGAGCTACGTCGGCCTGTTCAGGGCGCAAAGTATATCGTAGCGGGTGCACGCTTTAAAGCGGGTGTGGTTGAGGCTGGAGCCCCGAGGAGTAGCCTTCAGCCATCGTTCCTGGATCGAAGCGTGGGGCCTCCGGGAGAGTAGAGGGGTGGAGAAGGTGAGGAGTCGTGCCCCGGAAACATCCCCGAGCCAGGAGGCGGTAGTCCTAGTCTTGGACAACTGCTACGTCTCCTGCCCCGCAGGACCTCGTCGAGGGCTACCCGCAGCTGAGCGAGCGGAGCGCAAGGACTTTAGCGAGAACCTGTACCTTCTGTCCGGCATGGACGTAGGGGAGACCCGCAACAGGCTGAACGGGGCCGCGTAGCCGAGGACGGGCTCCCGGCCGGGAGTGCGCTACGGGATGATTTCCTCCACCTTCATCGTCTCGCGCTGGACGAGCTCTAGCTTGTAGCCGTGCGGGTCCTCGATGAAGGAGATCTTGTAATCGTGCCTGTCGGCGGTGAGCGTCTTGGGTTCTAGCGTCGCGCCCTGCTCCTTGAAGCTCGCCAACTTGCTCTCTACTGGAGGAAGCTTGCCTATCGTGCCAGATCCATGCGGACCATGACATGAAGGTGCGGTCGCTTATTACCGTGAGCGGCACCGACGCCAACGATCCTGGCACGAAGCCGCAGGAAGAGATCCCCCCGAGCCCAATTGAATCGAGACTTTACTAGAGGGCCTCGAAAACGAGGGCCGCGGTTGCCCCGCAATCCCGGGTCGCTTATCATCAGCGCCACGAAGGGGCGGCCGGCGACTTGCGCGACCGGCTTCTAACCGGGGAAGGAGGTAACACCAAGGAGCCACAAAGCCTTTGATCGGATTCCGCTGGGGCGTTCCACTTATCCTCAAGACAGGTCCTGCTTGAGGCTTGGGAACGCAAGATAGGGCGATACGTCCGGGAGCTTGACGCGGGCGTACCACGTGTGGGAAAAGGAGGAGAGCGCTTTGTACGAGAAGGATGGCGAGAAGTATTTCGTGGTGGATGGGCACGTCCACTACTGGAATGCATCTCCGGAGAACTGGATCGAGGGTCAGGAGGAGTACGCGAAGGGTTGGATCGAGTGCTTCTACGCCTACCACCAGCTCGGTCCGGAAGAGTACTACTGGCCGATAGAGAAGTTCCAGAAGTACTCTGAAGAGACGATGATGAAGGACCTCTTCGAGGATGGGTACGTCGACAAGGCAATCTTCCTGCCAACCAACCTCAGAGAATGGTACAAGGACGGTTTCAACACCACCGAGAAGAACGCGACGCTGGCGGAGAAGTACCCAGACAAGTTCATCCTGAACACCACCTTCGATCCCCGCGAGGGTAGCGAGGGCCTCAAGGAATTCGAGGAGAAGGTCAACCGCTACGGCTGCAAGGGCGTTAAGCTCTATACGGCGGAATGGACGGGTGACTCGAAGGGCTGGACGCTCGCCGATCCAGAGGCAGAACCGTACTTCGAGAAGTGCATGGATCTCGGCGTCACCAACATCCACGTCCACAAGGGACCGACGATCTGGCCTCTCACGAAGGACGCTTTCGACGTCAAGGACGTGGATGTCGCCGCGACGCACTTCCCCAAACTCAACTTCATCGTCGAGCATGTCGGGTTGCCCCGCATAGAAGACTTCTGCTTTATGGCGACGCAGGAGCCGAATGTGTACGCAGGCCTCTCCGTCGCACTTGGCGCGCTGATGCACAGCCGCCCGCGCTTCTTCGCGACGGTCATGGGCGAGTTGCTGTTCTGGGTTGGCGAGGACAAGATGCTGTGGGCCAGCGATTACGCGATCTGGCACCCGAAGTGGCAGGCCGAGATGTTCGTTGATTGGGACTACCCCGAAGGGCACGAGTACGACGACTTCCCCCGTCTCTCGACCGAGGGCAAGAAGAAGATCCTCGGCCTCAACGCCGCCAGGCTCTACGACATAGAGGTGCCCGCGGAGTTGCAGGTCGCCGCGACGGCATGATGCTGAACAGAGCAACGGTCCTGGACGCCCTCTCGGGCGTCCGGGACCCCGAACTCGACGAGCCCATAACGGACTTGCAGTTCGTCTCATCTCTGGATATAGAGGACGGCGCGGTGAGCGTCAACCTGAGGCTCCCGACCTACTACTGCGCCCCAAACTTCGCCTACCTAATGGTCGCCGACGCCAGGGAGGCTCTGCTCTCGGTGGAGGGCGTCGAGGAGGCCAGGGTCGTCCTGGACGACCACTACGCTTCGCGTGAGATCAACGGCGGCGTCAACGGGGAGTTCGGCTTCGCACGCTCCTTCCCCGGCCAGACTGAAGGAGACACCCTCGATGAACTGCGCAACATCTTCCGCCGCAAGTCCTTCGTTAGCCGGCAGGAGCAACTCTGCAGGTCCCTGATCCGCGAGGGGCGCTCGCCTGAGGAACTGGCCGGTATGCGTCTCCGCGAAGCGCGAGAGGATGGTACGTTCGAGAAGTACCTGGAGCGCCGCTCGGAGCTGGGCATAGACACCTCCCCGGAAGCCCCGCTCGTCGTGGACCCCGATGGCAAGCAGATACCCCGCGAGGCGGTCGTGGAGCACTTGCGGTTCGCCAGCACGGTGCGGAGGAGCATCGAGGGAAACGCGGAGCTCTGCACGGGGCTCCTGGCGGTTCGTTACGGAAACCCCAGCCGCGAGGAGGCGACGGCATGATAGCAGCGAGGTTGCACCGCTACGACGACAGCATCCCCAAAGACAGCCTCAAGGTCGAGGAGATAGACGAGCCCAGGATAGAGAATCCCCTCGACGTGATCGTCAGGATCGGTGCGGCCGGACTGTGCCGCACCGATATACACGTGATCGAGGGTCAGTGGCAGCCGATACAGGATCCGGACAACAGGTTGCTGCCCTACATCCTCGGACACGAGAACTCAGGCTGGATCGAGGAGGTTGGCTCGGCGGTGACCAACGTCGAGGTCGGGGACACGGTGATCTGCCACCCGCTTATGACCTGCGGCCTGTGCCGGGCGTGCCGCGCCGGGGACGATATGCACTGCGAGAAGGGCGAGTTCCCCGGCATTTCCCGCGACGGCGGCTTCGCCGATCTCTTGAAGACCAACGCCCGCGCGGTCGTCAAGCTGGATCCCATCCTGGAGCCGAAAGACATAGCTGCCCTTGCTGACGCGGGCCTAACCGCTTACCACGCTGTTAGGAAGTCCGTCCCGCTCCTCTACGCGGGTACGAAGGCCCTGGTCATCGGGGCCGGGGGGCTCGGTCACATAGGCATCCAGTGCCTCAAAGCGTTGACACCAACGGAGATCATCGTCACCGATCCCTCGGAGGAGGCGTTGGAGCTCGCCAAAGAGTGGGGCGCAGACCAGATAGTGAGAGTCGAAGATGGCTACGTAGAGAAGGTACTGGAGATAACCGATGGCAATGGGGCCGAGGTGGTCTTCGACTACGTCGGCGAGCGCGGCGCGCAGGACGATGCCTGGGCGATGACCAGACAAGGCGGATCGCACTACGTCATCGGATACGGCGGCATGGTGGAGGTCCCGGCCATAGATATCATCTCGACCGAGCGCAATATCACCGGCAACCTGGTCGGCACCTACAACGACCTCGTCGAACTGATGGTGCTCACCGCCCAGGGCAAGGTCAACCTCCACACCTCGACCTATCCGCTCGACGCCGTAAACGACGCGATACAGGCCCTCAACAACGGCGAGCTCAGGGGGAGGGGAATCCTGATCCCCGAAGGCGCGAACGCCGCCTGAGTGTAGACCAGCGCGGGTAGGTGGCCCATCCCCTACCCGCTGAAGGGGCAGCGTTAGCGTGTAAGGTCACTCGCAGCGGGCAGGCCTGCGACGCCCACCGCGGCGAGGACGGCTCGCACAATGGCATCCTCCATGACCCGCGCCCCCCACGCACCAACGACGTCAGGCGCCTCCTCCACCGCACCCACTGAAGCGGCGAAGACGACGTCACCGTCTACGGACGTATGGACCGGGTATACGGCGCGGGCGAGGCCGTCGTGGCCCATCTGGGCGACTTTACTTACCTGCGGCTTGGAGAGGCGCGCGTTGGTGGCCACGATCCCGAGGGTTGTGCTCTCCCCCCACTGCAGGCGGGCAGCGGCTTCAGGGAGTAGCTCCACAGTATCGCCCAGCGTACCGTCTTCCAGTCGAGGACCTGCTAGCACTTCCCTGGTCCGCGGGTCCCTGACCTCACCAAAGGCATTCACGGCGGCGAGGGCGCCCACGACAAGGCCGCCGGCGAGGTGGGCCGAGGCGCTCCCCAGCCCACCTTTCATCGCGCGATCCATACCCAGGACCTTCCCTACCGTCGCTCCTGTGCCTGCTCCTACGCTTCCCTGGGCGAAGTCGCCGCTCGTGGCCGACGAGGCCGCCTCGTAACCCATCGCCGCGTCGGGACGTACCGAGGGATCTCCTACGACGACGTCGAAGAGAACGGCCGCCGAGACCAGGGGTATGCGGGCCACGCCCATGTCGAGACCGATGCCACTCTCTTCGAGGAATCGGACGACGCCGTCTACGGCGGCGAGCCCGAAGGCGCTACCCCCGGTCAGGAGCAGGGCGTGGGTGGGACGGACGGCGCCTACCGGTCCGAGGCGGTCGGTCTCTCGCGTGCCAGGAGAGGAGCCCCGTACGTCCACGCCGACGACGGCTCCTTCCTGGCCTTCGAAGAGAACAGCGGTGCAGCCTGTGACCCCTTCGCTGTGTGTCGCGTGGCCGACGAGCACACCAGGCACGTCGCAGAGATTATCCAGCACGCCGGCGCTAGGAGTCCGTACTTTGGGGAGGTTCCGGCACCTCCCACTCGTCTGTGTCGGCAGGTATGATGCCCGGGTTGTCCCTGGCCAGGGAGCCGAGGGAGATGAGTTCTTGATCCGTGCGCCTCGGGCCGAACTGGACGAAGACGGAGTCTCTGACCATGGAGTAGTCGACGACTTTACCTTCCCTGTCGCCGAGCTTTACGGTGGAGTTGCGGAAGGGGGCGCGCTGCTTGAACTCCTTGTAGGTGTCGTGCTCGTAGCGCATGCAGCACTTCACCTCCCCGCAACAGCCCAGGATCTTCTCATTAGGCGTCACGCCCTGCTGCTTGGCCAGCCTGACGTTGACAGGACCCATGCTCCTGGCACCGCTCCACGTCGCGCAACACAGGGGCAGGCCGCACGTGTCGCATCCGCTTGCGTCCCCCGAGCGCTCTATGAAGCGGAACTCCCTGAAGGCGATCTGCGCGTCGTAGGCCCGTTCGAGGCCGCTCTTGACGGGCCCCAGATCCACTTCCTTGTCGTCGGTCTGGTATTTGACCTCGATGTAGGAGCCGTCCAGGGAGACGTCGCAACCGATAAACTGCACGCCTTCGATCGTGTGGTCCCTGGCGAACTTCCTGGCCTCTTCCCTGACGGCGCGTCCCAGTTCCCTGTTGCGATCCTCCGTCCTGGCGTCCTCCTCAGTGACGATCCTGACTATGTCGTAAGGTTGTGTGTACGGCTCGCGGCGACGAGGGGTCAGGGCGACGCGGCCGACCAATTCCCCCACTTCGGTCGCGACGACTACCGAGTAGCCAACCCTGAGGTCCAGGTCCCGCGCGTAGCAGAGCCTGGTTATGCTCCAGCCGGGAACCCTGACATCCACGAGCCTCGGGAGGGTGCGAGTATCTTCCGCCGTATGCGCGATAAAGTCACCTCCAGGATCGCCTCCGGGGAGACATTATACGCAAGTGCCGCGCGTGCTTCCCCAAGAGCACGTGCGGTCCCGGCCCAATCCGCCCCAGGATACTCCTCCACGTACCCCCTTATCTCCCCCACTCTGTCCGTGTTGGCGGCCAACTCCTCCGCACCTGATTCGATCACCGCAGCATCCCTATACAGGATGGCCAACAACTCCAGAGCCTCTCTCAGGGCACCGTCCCTCGCGGCCTTTCCCGCACGTTTGGCCTCTTCTTTCGCGCGCCTGTCCGGCTCCTCGAACTCCGCCATAAACCCGCGCTCCCGCGCCTCCCCCAACGCTTCGGCACGCCCGACGATCTTCCTGACGGCCTCGTGCCTTCCCTCGAAATCCTCCGAGAGAGCGAATCCCGCCAAAAAGACTGCCTCGCGCAGTTTCGCGAACTCGGGGTCCTCCGCGTAGCGCAGTGAGAGCCCGACGCTTCCCCTGCCGAGCTGGGCAGCGAGCCCGGGCTCAGCAGCGCCCCTCTCTTGCAGGAACCCCGCGACGACGCCCGTCGGCACGGGGTTGAACCGTAGGATCTGGGCGCGGGACAGGATCGTGGGCAGTACCTCCTCACGCGAACTCGCGAGCAGCATGAAAACCGTCTCACCTTCGGGTTCTTCGAGTGTCTTGAGTAGGGCGTTCGCGGCCTGCACGTTTAGCGTATCAGCCCTCAGTATGAATGCCCGGCGTGCACCCTCGAAAGGCCGGCTCGCCGCCAGACGCACAATCTCCCTCACCTGCCCGATGGTCGTGAACGCCCCCTGGGGTACTATCTCCGTCAGGTCAGGATGCAGTCCCCTGAGCGCCCTGTCTTCCGCCGCCACGACGCCTCCGGCGACCAGCGCGGCCCCAAACCTCAGCGCCACCATTCGCTTGCCCACGCCGGGAGGACCGTGGAATAGATACGCCTGCGAGACTTCGCCGGTCTCTAGAGCCCGCCCGAGGATCCGCAGCGCCGTCTCGTTCCCGAGTACGCCCTCGAACCTGTCCCGCCGGTCAGCCATCATCCTCACGAGTATATTGCAGGTCGCGCATCCTACCCACCACACGTCTGGCGAGGTCCTCCGCCGAGAGCGAGGCGTCGAGGACTTCGATCCTCTCGGGCTCCAGACGCGCCAGCTCCTCGAAACCCTGCTCCACACGCCGCATGAAGCTGGCGCCTACCGCCTCGATCCTGTCTGGGGGCATCCCGAGTTCCCTGGCCCGCCGTTCCCTCTCCTCCTGAGAGAGTCGCAGATAGAAAGTCCTGTCAGGCACCACGGTCCCGACGGCGTAGGCGTTCAGGGCGCGTACCGGCTCGACGCCGAGCCCTCTCCCGAAGCCCTGGTAGGCGAGGCTGGAGTCCAGGTACCGCTCGCAGAGCACGTTCTCACCGGCTTCGAGACGCGGGAGTATCGTACCGCGCACGTGGTCAGCGCGGCCTGCAGCGTACAGGTACGCCTCCGTCCAGGCGTCCATCTTTGTCCCAGGGTCGAGGACGACCTCCCTGATGATCTCGGCCGCCGGGGTGCCGCCGGGCTCGCGGGTGAAGTGTGTCGAAGGACTCGAACCTTCGAGCAGTGGTCTGATGGCGCGTACCAAGGTGGACTTGCCCGAGAAGTCAGGGCCCTCGACCGTTACGAAGATGCCCCTCCGTGTACTCTGCGCAGCTGGCCTTCCAGCTAAGCCGCAGCCTCGCGCAGAGCGTGCCGCTCCGCCGCCGAGACGTGCGCCTCGAAGAGGCTCTCCTGCTGAGGACCGGCGCCGCGCATCGCCTCGGCGTGCCACTGGACGCCGAGCAGCCACCGCTCGGAGAGATCCCTGGCCTCGACAGCCTCGATCACACCGTCCGAAGAGAAGCCCGTCGCGAGCAGCCCTTCGGCGAGGACTCTTACCCCTTGATGGTGGTAAGAGTTGACCTTTACCACCTCGCGGCCCATGACCTCGGCAATGTAGGACCCTTCCCTGACCCTTACCTCGTGCGTGGGCTGCCACTTGGGGGTGTCCTGCCTGTGCTTGAGCACGTCCCACTCCCACTGTGAAGGAAGGTCCTGGTACAACGTACCGCCAAGGGCTACGTTCAGGACCTGCATCCCCCGGCAGATACCGAAGACCGGCATCCCACGCCGCAAGGCTAACCTCACCAACGCCATCTCGAATGCATCCCGCTCGGGGAGCGTTACCCCGAGTTCGGGTACCGGCTCCTCGCCGTAATAGCCGGGATCCAGGTCGCTCCCGCCGCTCAAGAGCAACCCGTCGAGGCTGTGGATCACCGCCTCAGCAGCCCCCTCATCCCCCGTAGGCGGTAAGACTACGGGCGCGCCCCCAGCCCCAGCGACGCCCTCCACATAGTCGAGGTCGGTCCTCACGAACCTGCCCAACGGACGCTCCGCAGTCGCCTCCACATCCTCTTTCAACGTCGCCGTTATGCCAATAATCGGGGGCAATCTCTACTCACCTTTTAACAATATCTTAACTCAACTATATACGGCAGAATACCAGACCACAACGATGATGGCGAGGAGAATGAGGTAGCCGGTAGCGCGGGTATACGTAGTAGGTTTATAGAAAGGGGGCTCATCGACCAGGTCCAGGTCGAGCCTGCTCTCTATGTGGTGGACTTCTGAAGTTCCTGAGCGCTCTGTGTCGATGAGCCCTCACCCCCCTCTTTCGCCTTCTCGGCGGCCTCACGCTGCTCCTGTTTCTTAGGGCACTCCATATTAATACATGTTACCCAGGGACGCTTCCCCCCAAGCACCTTTATCTCTGGAGAGCCGCAGGCGTCGCACCGGGTACCGAGGGGTATGATCTCACCCCGCTGCGGGAGCGGGTAGGTGACCCGGCAGTCGGGGTAGCCCGTGCAGCCCACAAAGCGCTTGCGGCTCTTACGGCTGCGGCGGATGACCAGATCGTGCCCACTCTCGGGGCACTTGCCTATGGTCTCGTCGGTCCTTATGCCCTCCCACACGATGTCCGCGAACTCGGTCTCGGAGTTCTGGAGATGGTCGTAGACCCTGCGAAGCACGTCGCGCGAGGAGTCGACGACGGAATCCTTGCTGACCTTGCCCTCTGAGATCTCATCCATGCTCCGCTCCAGTTCGGCGGTCATCTCGTACGAGGCGATCTCGGAGGCGAAG
>DASTKM010000319.1:0-2055 GCA_035715885.1 Rubrobacter sp. | reverse complement strand
TCCTCTACAGTTTGATCGGCAACAACACCTTTTCCAACCTCTTCGATTTCCACCTCGACCCTTGGTACCTCTCAGCGATGTACGTGCTCTGTGCCGTCTTCGTGGGGCTCCTGGTCGCGGGCGGCCTCATCGCGTTCGCGGAGAAGGTACTCAGGGAGACCTTCTTCGCGCGTTACGGTTTGATGGTGCTGGTGATTTGCATCGGGGGAGCAGCGCTGGCCATCCTCCTGACCACCGTCACGTTCCTCTTCGACAACGCGGCCTACGTGCCGAGAGGGGCCGCCGAAACCTCTTACACGCTCGTTCTGGCCACCATAGCAGGGGCGACGTTGGGGGCCATAGAAGGGGTGATCCTCGCTTTCCCGCTGGCCTGGCTCCTCGGTCAGATCGGCGAACGGAACTAGTTCTGGCCGAGAAGCGCCCTAAGGACCCTGCCCACGCCCTCGACGCCGTCGACGACGATGTCGGCCTCGATTCTGATCTCCTGCGGTCCCTCTTCGCTCGCCACGCCGACTCGCATGATCTCCCTCAGCCTTCCCTCCTCCAGCAGCCGCTCCAGCTCGCGAAATGCGTCGAGATCTGTGGTGTCATCGCCCATGAACATGGCCTTCTCCGGGCGATACTCCTCGACCAGGGTGCGGACGGCGGTGCCTTTGTCCGCCCGGATGGGAGGACGCGCCTCCACGACACCGCGGCCTACCGTGATCCTGAGTCCCAGGCGTTCCCCTTCGCGCTTCACGAACGCTACTGAGCGCTCACCGACCTCCTGCGGCACGTTGCGGTAGTGCACCGAGGCCGTTATGCCCTTCTCCTCGACGAAGGCGCCCTCTGCGGCGAGTTCCTCCCTCGCAAGCTGTTCCAGCTCCTCGACCCTCTCCAGGTAGGGGCGGGCCTCGGGGATCATCTCTACCTCGCCGTCGCGCAGGATCTCGAAGCCGTGGTTGCCGAAGTAGACGACGTCTTCGAGCCCTAGGAGCCCGAGCGCGTCCTCCGTCTTCCTCCCGCTGATGGCCGCGACCAGGAGACACTCCCTGCTCAGTCGCTCGAGCGAGTCCCTGATCTCATCAGAGATCTCGGACATGTCCGGTGTAGGCACGATTGGGGCGAGCGTCCCGTCTATGTCCGTGAGCAAGGCTACCGAGCCAGGCTCCTCGCCCCAGGTCCTCAGACGCTCGCAGGCTTCTCTACCGTCCACCATGACCGCTAACAGGATACGTTCGGTAGCGGCTCATTCCATTTACGTACCTCTCTGGCGGCCCTGGGCGCGAGCGCGGATGTCATCGGTGTCGATCTCTCCGTCGAGATACTTGCCGATTAGATAGCCGATTATGCCGAAGAGTACGACGACGAGGGTCTCCTCGAAACCGATCAAGAACATCGAGAACAGCACCAGTGCCCCGATCACAGCGCCCCACTGTTTGTTGGTCCAGGTGGCCATCTCCTACCTTCCTTTCTCTAAAGAGCAGTTTCCCTTACCGTGACTTCGACGTCCTTTAGGGGCACACCCTGGTCTCCCAGCACCCTCTGGATGTTCTCCCTGGCGCGCGCCGCGAGATCGGTGTAGTTGTCAGAAGCAGGGACCTGTATCCCTGTGAACACGACGTAAGAGTTGCCGTCGGAGGCGAGCGAGGCGGAGGGGGATTCGGCGCCAACCTCCCTGGCTGCGCTCTCGGCGAGGGTCTTGACAGCGTTGGCCGTTATGATGGTCTCCCTGCCCGGCGTGTCGTCCATAACGGTGCTCCTCGAGACCCTGCGCCCGAGCGTGAGTTCCCTGAGCAGCAGCAGCAGCGCTATCAGGGCCACGAGGGCGCCGACGACGGCGATCACGACCCGCGCCCCCGTAGTGAGGGTGGAGGCTTGGAAGTCGCCAAGGGCCTGGACCGCGCCCCTGTACCCTGTGTACTGGTCCACTAAGTCGGCCTGGATAATTCCCCAGTTCATGAGCAGTAGCAATACGGGGACGGCCACGAGCAGCAGGGCCACTATCAGAAGGATGAGGCGGTTTAGGGCGTTCACTGTACCCTCGTCTTCGTCTGTCTGGGGTCCGCTTCGACG
>DASTKM010000318.1:0-5722 GCA_035715885.1 Rubrobacter sp. | reverse complement strand
CCGAGAGGGACATGGTGGTAGCCCACTGGAGGGCTAAGGCAACCCACCAAGGGGAGTACATGGGCATCCCTCCTACCGGCAATAGGGTGAACTTTAGGGGCATCTCTATATATCGCATAGAGGGAGGGCAGATCGCCGAGTCGTGGAGCGTCTCCGACCTGTTGGGCATGATGCAACAGCTTGGCGCCGTACGTGAGCCGGGGCAGCCCCAAGGAGCTTAGGCCAGAAGCGACGCCCCTCGAAAGGCACGGTGGGATCAGCCCCTTGGGGGCCCCTTGGGGAGGAGAAGAGCGTGCAACAAGATCAGAGCGTCTCGGAGATGGCCTTCAGGTCTCCTACGGCCAAAGCCTCCCCGTAGCGAGCTAAGAAGCGTCGCAGGCGGGGGCGTTTCCGTGGTGCTGGCCCAGGATCGGGACCGCATAGCCCGCGAGCCTGCTTACCATTACCTCCTCCGGCGTGAGTTCGAGGAGCACGGTACGAAGATCCGATCTCTCAACGATAGGGGCGACGACAGCCCGGAGGGGGAGCTCACAGATGGCATTCTCGATCAGCTTGCGAAGTTCGAGCGCGCCAAGACCGCAGAGCGAACACGGCGGGGCAGGCTCAGGAAAGCGAGAGAGGGGAAGGTCGTAGCCACCCGCTCGCCGCGCTACGGTTTCAAGTTGAATGCTGCGCGCGATGCTTATGAGGTAGACGAAGAGAAGATGGCAGTGGTGCGTCGAATCTTCCGCGAGGTCGCGGACGGCACCACATTGCGAGCTATCGCCCTCAAATTAGAACGGGAAGGCGTGCCAACCCCACGGGGAGCGAAATTCTGGGATAGAGCGTTCTCTCGCCACTGCGTCTTCGATGACGTTTACCGTCCGCACTCCTTCGATGAGGTCGAGGCGGTGGTCTCCCCGCAGGTCGCCGCCCGCCTCGACCCTAGCAAGGAGTACGGACTGTGGTGGTTCAACCGCCGGCGCATGACCAGCACGCTGGTATCCGAAGCCTCTGGCGACGGCAGGCGCTACGGTAAGCGCTATTCCTCCTACACCAAGCCGAAGGAAGAGTGGATAGCCGTGCCCGTACCTGATGCTGGGGTGCCACGCGAGATCGTGGACGTGGCGCGAGAGCAGATTAAGGACAATCGGAGACCTTCCTCAGCCGGGCATCGCTTTTGGGAGTTATCGGGTGGGATTGGCCGCTGCGCTGCCTGCAATCGTGTCCTGATCAGCCGAAAGCGCAGTAAGAAGAAGGGCGGACGGCGCTACCAATACTTCTACTACATCTGCTCAGGGTACAACAAGCACGGGTTCAAGGCTTGTGAGAAGGCCCGCTTTGCCAGTGCGACGAAGCTAGAGGGCCAGGTGTGGGAATTCGTGCGCGGTATCCTCTTGGACCCCGCAGAGCTCCGCTCTGACCTGGACCAGGCCATTGAGCTGGAGAGGGAAGGACGATACGGCGATCCCGAAGCGGAGGCAAAACACTGGTTGGAGAAGCTTTCGGAGATCGATGAGGAGCGACGTGGGTTCCTACGACTTGCGGCCAAGGGCCGTATCAGGGACGAGGAACTGGATGAGGAGTTAGCGGCTCTGGAGGAAACGCGGCAGACGGCAGAGTGGGAGCTCAAGGATCTGCGACGGCACAAGGAACGCGTGGAACAGATGGAGCAAGATAGAGACGCAGTACTCGAACACTACGCATCCCTAGCGCCGGAGGTCCTGGACTCCCTCATCTCAGAAAAGCGCTACCACCTCTACAAGATGCTCAAGCTCAAGGTCTGGTTAGCCAAGAGCGGGGATTTAGAGATAGAAATGGCCGGCGTGCCAGTAGATGGGTTGGAGGGGAGTTCTTCCATAACGCAGGGCACATCGAGATCTGCCCCCATGGGAGGCCGATCGTGAAACGCCTGTCTCTCGTCGGTCTGCTCCGCGAGTTCGGCAGACTCTAGATCAGCATTTCAGCGAATCACCCTAGTCCTCCTCTTGCAGGCTCTGGCCCAGGTTCATTATCGTGGGGGCCCATAGACCAACGAAGATCGCCGACTCGCGCCTGCCTGAGAAGTACAGGGCCAGTGAGATGAGGATGGAGATCAGGGTCCCACCCACGTAGATTCCTTTGCCGCCGATCATGAGTTACCTCCTCTTGGTTTACAAGCGCCAATATACTCGCCGCTCCTTTCTATAGACTGTATGAGCGATCAATAGATCCCTACAGGAGGTCCGCAGCACGTGTCCCAACGACTGGAAGGCGCCACGAGGAGGCCTGATCTGGGAGGCCGCTCGACGGTCTTCGGGACGAAGGGGGCGGTCGCTTGCGAGCACCCGGGCGCCGCCATTATCGGTCTCCGCGTCCTAGATGGTGGAGGAACAGCCGCCGACGCGTGCGTCGCCATGGCCGCTGCGATGGCGGTTCTCTCGCCGATGCAGACTGGCATGGGTGGCGATGCCTTCCTGCTGTTCTACGAGGCCGAGACAGGACGGGTAACCGGAGTGAATGGCTCAGGCCGGGCCTCGAGGGACCTCACCGTCGCGAAACTCTCTCATCTGGGCGAGTTGCCGGAGCGTGGCGGCCTCACGGTTACGGTCCCAGGCGCTGTCAGGCTATGGGAAGACGCCGTGTACCGCTTTGGGAACCAGCCGCTGGCGCGGCTGCTCGAGCCAGCCTGGGAGCTCGCGGAGAATGGCTACCCCGTCGGGGAGGTCATCGCCCGCTATTGGGATGAGCACGAGGAGGTACTCCGCACGAATGATGCCGCCACCAGGACCTTTCTGCCGGAAGGCAGGGCTCCTGTTGCGGGGGAGATCTTCTCCCAGGTAGACCTTGCGGCCACCATCTCGGCTGTCGCTGAACGTGGCGCCGACGCTTTCTACGAGGGCGAGATAGCGGCGAGCATCGCGCGATCCACGCAGGAGGCCGGTGGTTACCTCTCTGAGGAGGACCTCGCAGCCCACGAATCGACCTTCGTCGAGCCGATCTCGACCGACTACAGGGGTGTCCGGGTCTATGAGATGCCGCCTCCTGGCCAGGGCGTCGCTGCACTCGAAATGCTAAACATTCTCGAGGGGTTCGACCTGGCCTCTATGGAACCCTCGGGCGCGGAGCGCATACACCTCGAGGTCGAGGCGAAGAAGCTCGCCTTCGAGGATCTGCACGGGAGGATCGGAGACCCTGAATTCTCCGAGATACAGACGGAGGAGTTGCTCTCCAAAGAATACGCGGCAAAACTGCGCGGGTCGATCTCTAGCGACGCCGCAGCGGTGATCTCTCCTCCCGACCCCGGGGGTGATACTACCTACATCTGCGCCGTCGACGCGGAGGGCAACGGCTGTTCGTTCATAAACAGCCTATACAAAGGGTTCGGTAGTGGTATCGTCGCCGAAGGAACAGGCGTCTGTCTCCACAACCGCGGCAACTCGTTCCGCCTGGAACCTGGCCATCCGAACGCTATCGCTCCAGGGAAGCGCCCGATGCACACCCTCATTCCTGGCCTCGTTTCCAGCGACGGAGCCCTGTGGGCCGTCTTCGGCGTGATGGGCGCAGCGATGCAGCCCCAGGGCCACGCACAGGTACTGGTAGACCTCCTGGACTACGATATGGACCCTCAGGCGGCGGTCGAGCATCCTCGTCACCGCCACGAGAACGGCGTCCTCCTAATCGAGGGTCGCGTCCCCGAGGAGGAGATAGCCAGCCTGCGCGGTCGAGGTCACCGCATCGAGGTTAGGGAAGACTTTATGATCCCCGCAGGAGGCGCCCAGTTAATCCGCATCCTGGACAACGGCGTCAGAGCGTGCGGCAGCGACCCGCGTAAAGACGGCTGCGCGCTCGCACAGTAGGGGGAGTGATGCCCCAGAGGCAGAGTCCAGCCCGCAGGGTCGCGATCGCAGGTGTCGTCGGGGCGCTATACGTGGTCTTGAGCCTCGCCGTCGCGCCAATCGCCTTCGGGCCCATACAGTTCAGGCTCGGAGAGGCCCTCAAACCGCTCGTGATCAAATACCCCGTGGTCATCCCCGCATTCGGAATAGGGACCGTGATCATCAACCTCTTCAGCCCGTTTGCAGGGGCGCTGGAGCTGGTCTTCATGCCGCTCGTAGACGTCACCGGCGGTGTGCTCTGCTATCTCGTGGCAAGGAAGATCGGCGGGGCGCTCGGAACTTACCTCGCCTCACTACTCTACGCCCTCTACACCGCCGCCGGCGTCGGGGTGGTGCTAACCGTCGCCGCCGGGTTGCCTTACCTGGCCGCATTCGCCTCGGTCGCCGCCTCGGAAATAGTTCTACTCCTCCTGGGAAACGCCCTTCTGGTGCGCAGGATCTGATAGCGGGAAGGATCACCCCTTCCCCTCGCGCGCAAGTCAGCACGCTGCCAGACTTCGCCAGCGCCTCGTCAGCCCCTCAGCAAGGACCTGCCAGCGATGCTCCCATACGCAGCCAGGCTCCATGACAAACGATGCGGTGCCTTTTCCACCGCACAGAGAGCACGACAAACACGAGCAACTCCCCAACATTGCTGACAAACTGAAGTGCTGACCGGCTGAATTGCTTACATTAACAAAACTTAATACAACTTTAAACCCATCTTCAGAATAGCTGCTGGAACTAACACGCGGGCGGGTTAGTATGTGATGCAACGTTTCCGGACCGCTTCGCTCCGGGTGTTCGACCGGAGCATGGTCCGCATCATCTCTACTGCGGCGTTCTGTCGCACCCTGTGGGGTCTATGGCAACGCGTTGTCGGTGTAGGAAACGCAAGGAGGGTTTGATCTTTATGCGAAGGTCGTTGGGCTCGACGGTAGACGTGGACACATCTGGTATCTGTGCAGGCATCTCGGTACTTTTCGTATCCGAGTGTGACCGGTGTGAGCGCTAAGATGAGGGACCCCGCTCACCTCTGCCTGCACGAGCTCTTCGAGGAGCAGGCGCGCCGCACGCCTGACGCACTCGCGCTCGAGGACGCCAGCATCTCCCTGACCTACAGCGAGCTGGACAGGCTCGCCGGCAGGCTCGCGGCGTATCTCAGGAGCCTGGGAATCGGCCCGGACGAACCCGTCGGTGTTTACATGGAGCGGCGGGCTGAGTACGTTGTCGCTTGCCTCGCCGCCATGAAGGCTGGCGGAGCTTACCTGATCCTCGAGCTAGCCTACCCGCCGCCCATGCTCGCCGATGTAGTAGCTGACGCGAGCCCGCGCGTCGTGCTCACGCAGGAGCGGTACGCGGAGCGTCTGCCAGAAGGGACAGAGACGTTCTTCCTGGACGAGGGCTGGGAGGAGGGACTGGAGGACGTTCCGGCAGCAGATGGCGGGCCCGAGATCGACCAGGACAACCTGGCCTTCGTCTCGTACTCCTCAGGGACGACGGGGAAGCCGAAGGGTATAGCCAACCCGCACAGGGCGCCGGTCCGCTCTTACCTGTGGCGCTTCGGTATCAGCGACTATGCCCCGGGCGACAGGGTCGGGTGCAATGTGTTCTTTATCTGGGAGATGATGCGGCCGCTGCTCCGCGGGGCTACCACGGTCGTCATCCCCGACGACGTTATCTACGACCCGAAGGCCCTGATCCGCTTTCTCGAAGAGTACGGGATCACGGAGACTCTGGTTACCCCATCACTCCTCGAAGCCGTCCTCAACTCGAGCGGGCCCGACGTGGGCGAGAGGCTCGCGAAGCTCAGGACGCTTTGGCTGAACGGCGAGGTCGTAACTCGCACGCTCGCGCGGCGCGCAATGGACCTGTTGCCAGATGCG
>DASTKM010000317.1:0-6895 GCA_035715885.1 Rubrobacter sp. | reverse complement strand
GAGATAAGGTTCGTACACCGGGATCTCCTCCAAGGGCCTTTGGCCGTCCCTCCTGGTTGTCGGTTGGGGAGGTTAGAACCTCAAGCTGCGGGGCGAGACGACGACGCCGGGGTTCACGCGGATACCCTGGTCGAGTACGTTTCCCTCGCCGACCACGCAGCGGGCGCCCGCGGCTCGATAAACCGCCTTGGGGTGTATCCTTCCAGATCGGTGCTGCTACGGGCCCGCATCTTTGTGGGGCCGAACGGGAGATCCCGAGGAGCTCGATACGCTGTTCTGGTGGGGGACTGATGAGTAGGAGCAGAGCCAGGAAGTGTCGCCTTCTGAGGGTTCACGAAGCATGTGGCACTACGAGCAACTCCCGCTGCGTTTCCAGCATGCGGCAGTATAGGCCACCGGCCGCAAGCAGTTGCTCGTGGGCACCCCGTTCGACGATGCGCCCGGCGTCCATGACCAGGATCTCGTGCATCTCCTCCATACCCACCAGACGATGCGTGAGCAGGAGTGCCGCGCGATCCCGTGCCGCCTCCCACACGGAGGCCAGCACCTCCAGCTCGGTCACGGTGTCCAGATTCGCCGTGGGCTCGTCGAGCACCAGCAGCGGGGCGTCCTTGAGCAGGGCGCGCGCCACAGCGAGCCGCCTCCGCTCGCCGCCGGAGAGCCTGGACCCATGTTCTCCGACGTAAGTGTCCAGACCATCCGGCAACCGTTCGATGAAACTGGAGATCCGCGCTCGCTCTAACGCCAGCTCCAGCGCTTCGTCGTTCGCCTCCGGGTCCGCGAGCAGCAGGTTGTTCCTCAGGGTGTCGTTGAAGGCATGCGTGCTCTGCGGCACGACGGAGACGAGGCGGCGCACGTCCTCCTGCGCGTACTCGCTCAGGCTCCGACCGCCGAGCCGGATCTCGCCTCCCTGCGGATCCCGGAAGCGCAGGATCAGGTTTGCCAGCGTGCTCTTGCCGGATCCCGAAGGCCCGACTACCGCCACCTTACGTCCAGGCTCCAGGGCGAAGGACACATCTTCGAGCGAGAAGGGGTCGCCCTCCCCGTAGCGGAAGCTCACGTTATCGAACCGTAGGGTGAAGTCCTCTGGCACAGGGAGGGGACTCTTTGGATTGCGTATCGTCGGTTCCGAGTCGGAGACCTCGAAGAGACGTTCTCCGGCGGCGGTGGTGCGCCCGATGGTCTGGAAGGCGCCGCCGAGCGGTGTGGCGGCCTCGAAGACGCCCAGCGCGACGAGCGCGAGAAAGGCGAGGTAGACGCCGCGGACCTCGCCCCCGGCCACCAGCGGTATCGCAAGGACAAGCGCCACGAGCATCGCCAGGTTGGTCAGCAGGTCGCCCAAAGAGTCCTGGAGCCCCGAGATGAGGGCCTGCCTACGCTCGATCCTCCCGAGCTTGCGGTTGAGGACCTCGATCTGGCGGCGTTGCTCCTCCTCGCGCCCGAAGGCGAGCAGATCCTGCACGCCCTGTGTCCCTTCAACGATCCGGGAGTAGAGCTCCGACCTCAGCTCCAGCTGCCGCCGGCCGAGCCCCCGCGAGAGCGCCCATACCAGGAGCGGCGCTCCCACGCCTGCGGCGGCGAGAAACACAAGGACCGTGATGGCGAGCGCCGGATCGAACGGATACAGGACCGCGAAAGCCAGCCCCCAGACGACCGCAGCGACCAGGACCGGAGATACGGCTCGCAGGTAGAGGTTCTCCAGCTCCTCGACATCCTCGACGAGGCGAGAGAGGAGATCCCCGCTACGGTAGCCCTCAAGGAGGGCGGGAGCCA
Source organism: Rubrobacter sp. (assembly GCA_035715885.1). GTDB lineage: Bacteria > Actinomycetota > Rubrobacteria > Rubrobacterales > Rubrobacteraceae > Rubrobacter_D. Next base: position 5,122 of record DASTKM010000317.1, on the reverse strand, counting down.
GCGGCGTGAGGCGAACGTAGAACCACGACCGCAGATTCCCGAGCAGCCGGAAGGTCAAGTCGTGGGAGACGAGCCGCTCGAAGTAGCGCGAGAACGAGCGGGAGACGCTGAAGAAGCGGACCAGGTAGATGGGGATCGTGAGCAGCGAGATATAAGAGACCACCGCGGCGGCGGAGATCACGTAGGCCGCCGTGGAGAGCAGGCCCACGTTGCCAGCCACGGTCGCGACCCCCAGCAGCACCGCGAGGGCCACGCGGAAGCGGTAGGGTCCCAGCAAGCCGAGCAGGCGGAAGATGGTCCTCACGTTCGCGCCCCTTCCTGGGCGCCAACGAGCCGGGCGTAATGGGAATTGCGCCGGAGGAGCTCCTCGTGGGTCCCGGCCTCCGCTACCCAGCCCTCTTCTAGCACGACTATGCGGTCGGCGGTATGCACGGTGTTCAGGCGGTGGGCCACGATCAGCGCCGTCCGGTCTTCGACGAGCCGCTCCAGGGCGAGCCTTATGAGGCGCTCGCTCTCCGGGTCGAGGTTGGAGGTGGGCTCGTCCATGATCAGGACCGGCGCGTCCTTCAACAGGGCGCGGGCTATCGCCACCCTTTGCGCCTCCCCGCCCGATAGGCGCTTGCCGCGCTCCCCGATCTGCGTCTCGTATCCGCCGGGCAGCCGCTCGACGAACTCGTGGGCGCCGGCGAGCCTCGCCGCCTCCTCGACCTCCTCGCGGCTCGCCTCGGGCCGCGCGAGCCGGATGTTCTCCAGGAGGCTGCCGAAGAACAGGTGCGGACTTTGCGGCACGAGCGCCACGTTCTCGCGCCACCGTGCGGTAGAGAGGGCAGAGATCGGAGCTCCGTCGGCGAGTATAATCCCCTCCGAAGGATCGGCGAAGCGCATCAACAGGTTGATTAGCGTGCTCTTTCCGGCCCCGCTCCTCCCGACGATGGCCGTGAGCGTCCGGGGTTCCAGGACCAGATTGACTCCCGAGAGCGCCGGAATCTCGCTCCTCGGGTAGGCGAAACCGACGCCGGAGAGCTCGATCCGGGGAGCGCCGGAGATCCGGGCGGTCGGAGCTACGTGACTGTCGTTGGTCGGAACGGGGGTGTCCAGGACACCGAGTATCCTTTTCGCGGCGGCCTTGCCCTCCATGGCGGCGTGCCGGTGCGTGCCGAGCTCCCTCAAGGGCCGGTAGAACTCCGGCGCCAGGAGTAGCACCACCAGCGCGTCCTCGAACGGCACGTTACCTGAAACGAGGCGCACTCCGAGCACGACGGCGATGAGCGCGATGGAGACCGCCGTTGTGAACTCCAGCACGAGCCCGGAGAGGAACGCGAACCCCAGTACCCGCATCGTGCGCTCCCGGAACTCCTCGCTCACCGCCGCGACCCGCTCCCCCTCCGCAGCCTCTCTCCCAAAAGCCTTCAGCGTGGTCAGCCCCTGCAGGGCATCGAGGAAGTGGGCACCCATGCGGGAGAGGGCGGTCCACTGGCGATTTATGTGCTCCTCGGCGTAGCTTCCGACCAGGACCATCATCACCGGGATCACCGGCGCCGTGATCAGGAGCAAAACGCCGCTGGAGAGGTCGCGCGGGAAGACGTAGGCGGCCACCAGCAGCGGCACCGCCCCACTCAGGGCAACCTGCGGCAGATACCGGGCGAAATACGGCTCGATGCGCTCCACCCCTTCCGTCGCCGTGGTCGCCAGTTCCCCGGCCCTCTCGCCCGCCAAGAAGGCCGGTCCCAGCCGCAGGAGGTGAGCGTACATGCGCTCCCTGAGCGCGGACTTCACCCGCAACGCCCCGCGCCCGGCGAGCACCTCCCGCGTCCACAGGAGCGCAGCCCGCGCGAGGATGGCGCCGAGCAGCAGGAGCAGCGGACCTCGCACGTCAGCAGGGCTCGCCCCTTTCAAGAACACGCGGTCTATGATCTGGCTCAGGAAGATCATCTGCGCCACCGTGGCGGCCGCCGAGAGGACCCCGAGCGCCACCGACGCGCCCACGAAGAGCCGGGCCGAATCGACTTGCCGGAAGAGCTCCCCGTCCAAAGACGAACGGCCCGAAGGGCTAATACCCATCGTCCTCCAGGCTCACCTTGCCGCGGAAGAGACGGTAGATGAGGATGAAGTAGATGGCGGCGAGCACCATGCCGATGGTCCACCAGATGAGGCCAACCGTGAGGCCGTAGGTCGAGCCGGAAGCGTTGTGGACGGTCAAGCTGTTCTCCGGCTCCACGGCGGGCAGGACCTTCGGGTAGATGGCGAAGGCGGTGGAAGCCATCATGCCCGCGATGTAGGCGCCGGAGGAGAGGAAGGCGGGCCTATCGCGCCGCCTGAAGCCGAAGTACCCCACGAGGACGAGGCCCGCGACGGCGAGGGAGGGGAAGACGAAGCCCCACGGACGCTCGGAGAAGCTGGAGAGCATCCCGGGCCTCAAGGAGAACGTTGCGGCGGTGGTGATCGCCGTCAAGGCTACCAGCGCCACCCAGCCGATCCGAGCGGCGCGCCGGGCGCGGGCGTTGAGTTCGCCCTCGGTCTTCACGGCAACCCAGCTTGCGCCGTGGACGACGAGGGCAACGAGCGCCAGCAGGCCGATCAGGATCGTGTACCAGTCGAGGATGCCGGGGTTCGGGTTCGTGGGGCTGAAGTTGGTCCACAACGGCTGGAAGAAGTAGCCGTCCTCCCCGAGCGGGACGCCGCGCACCACGTTGCCCAAAGCCACGCCGTAAAAGATCGACAGAAGCGAGCTGCCGAGGAAGAACATCCCGTCCCAGAAGGTGGCCCACACGGGGCTCTCTATGTGGCCGCGAAGCTCGATGGAGAGGCCCCGGATCATCAGGAGCCACAGCACGATGATGAGCGGCAGATAGAAGCCGGAGAAGCCTGAGGCGTAGAGCAGCGGGAACGAGAAAAACAGCGTCCCTCCTGCGGCGATGATCCAGACCTCGTTTCCGTCCCACACCGGGCCTATGGACTTCAGGACGAGGCGACGCTCCTCATCGCTCTTCGCTATAAACGTATGTATGGCGCCGGCCCCGAGGTCGAAACCGTCCAGCAGGACGTACATGGTTAGCATGAACGCGACCAGTACGAACCACAGGGTCTCCACTTCATCCTCCTCTCACGTGGTCAGACTCTCGCCCGACGGCTCTTCCTCGGCCTCCGGTCCGTGGGCCACCTCGCGCACCATGAGCACGAAGTAGAGGAGGCCCATGATCAGGTACATCCCCGCAAACCCTATGAGGGTGAAAAGGACGTTGCCCGAGGAGACCAATGGTGAGACGCCTTCCTGGGTACGAAGAAGGCCGTAGACGAGCCAGGGCTGCCGGCCCAGCTCGGCGGTGAGCCAGCCAGCGGTGTTGGCGATGAACGGGAAGGGCGTAGCGAGCATCAGGATCCAGAGCATCCACCTCGACTCGAAGAGCTTGCGGCGCCACAGTAGGAACACCGCGACCACGGTGATCGCGATGAAGATAGTCCCCAACCCCACCATGACGTGATAGGAGTAGTAGAGAAGCGGGATGTTGTCCGGCCAGTTTACCTGCGGGTACGCTTCGAGGCCCTTCACCTCGGCGCCCCAGTTCTGGTAGACGAGGAAGCTCAGGGCGCGCGGGATGACGATGGGATTGTCTATGCGTTCTCTCTCCATGTCCGGCTGGCCGACGATGACGAGCCCGGCTGGCTGCTCGGTCTCGAACTGTCCCTCCATCGCGGCCAGGGCCACCGGCTTCTTCTCCGCGACCTGCTCGCTGGCGAGGTGCCCGGTCGGGAAGAGCATCCAGACGCTACCGATCACGGCGGCTATGAGCCCTACCCGGACGAACATGCGCCCGAAGTGCTCGTGTTGGCGGGCCAACAGATAATAGGCTCCGAGGCCCGCCATCGCGAAGGCACCGGTCACCACGGCCCCGCCCTGATTGTGGGCAAACTGGACGAACACGTAGGGGTTCAAGAGCACCGCCCAGTAGTCGGAGATCCGCACCCCGCCGCCGGCAACTTCCTCGTAACCGACCGGGTTCTGCATCCAGGAATTGGTCGCCAGGATGAAGTAGCCTGACGCCCAGGTGCCCACGAAGACCATCAGGGCGGAAAACCAGTGGACTCTCTGACCGAATCTTCGCTCCCCGAAGAGGAAGATCCCCAGGAAGGCGGACTCGAGGAAGAAGGCGAAGGCGCCCTCCATCGCCAGAGTCTGGGCGATGATGTCGCCGGCGAAGGCGGAGAAGGCTGCCCAGTTGGTGCCGAACTGGAACTCCATGGGGATGCCGGTGACGACGCCCATGACGAAGGTTATGGCGAAGATCTTGCCCCAGAACCGCGCGGCGACGTTGTACGCCTCGTCTCCCCTACGCAGGTACAGCGTCTTGAGGACGACCAGCAGAAGCGCTAGCCCCATGGTCAGCTGCGGGAAGAGGTAATGGTAGACGATGGTGAAGGCGAACTGCCAGCGGGAGATGAGCGTCGGATCTTCCATTGCGTTTCCTCCGTGGCCGCTTTCTAGCCGCGCCGGTCGAACGCCCGGTGCGGCGCGCTGTCCTACAAACCTTAACCCTACTCTGGGTTCGGCGCTGTTAAGTAGATCCCCACGGGTTCTCGATCAAATTTCCTCCGTGAAGGCCGCCAGCGCCCGGACGTTGTTGCTCCGTGTCCCTGGCGGAGACGGGGAGCGCACCACGAACTCCGCCAGGCGTTCAGCATGTGTCATTTTCACCTCTATCTATTTCGCTTTCTCGCCCGGTTTGTCCAAGCAATTCACCGGACTACTCATCGCACCAAACCCTCCGCATCAAACCCCTGGCGAGAATACTTCCTCCGGGCCAGCCACTTCTCGATCTCCACGGCCCAGAAGATGATGGTGCTCAGTGCGATGGCGATGGCGAGATCAGCTACGGGCAACGCTTTGGTGTCCAGGAAGCCCTGGAAGAAGGGGGCGTAGATCGCCAGGAGCTGCAGCACGAAGGTGAGGGCGACCGCCCCGAGCAGCGTCTTGTTCGAGAGCAGGCCGACCTTGAAGAGCGACTCGTTGCCGGAGCGGATGGCCATGATGTGGCTCATCTGGGAGAGAGTAAGGGTGGTGAAGACCATGGTCTGCCAGATCTCGGGCGCGGTCTGCGAGTACAAGAGACCGACGCCCAGCGAC
>DASTKM010000316.1:0-2042 GCA_035715885.1 Rubrobacter sp. | reverse complement strand
CAAGCGCGTGCAGCTCGCCGAGGGCAAGGTCGTCGAGTTCGGCGACTTCCAGATGGTCTCGACAGGGTGGTCGAACCGCACGCCCTGGGACACTTACCGCGAGGAGGACGAGGAGGACCTGGCAATACGTTTGAAGAAGATGACGGGCCAGGTGACCGCCTCGCCAGAGAAGACCATCTACAACTTCCACTGTCCGCCCTACGGCTCGGGTCTCGACGACGCCCCGGAGTTGACCGAGGACCTGCGCCCCAAGCACGGCGGGCGTTCGATCGTGCCGGTGGGATCGACGGCGGTAAGGGACGCGATAAAGGAGGGACAGCCGGCCCTGGCGTTGCACGGGCACATCCACGAGGCGAAGGGCAACACCCGCATCGGGCGCACGCTGTGCATCAACCCCGGAAGCTCCTACGAGCAAGGGCAGCTACTTGGCGCGGTGGTTAATTTGGACGGCAAAGGGAAGGTCAAGCGGTTCGTACTGACCAGCGGATAAGAGGGGGAGGAGAGGAAGAATGGCGAGCAACAGTTCAGCAAGCTCCGACACTGGGGATCTATTCCAAAGGAAGGCGACAGGTCTTCTTAAAGGATGGTCAGCGTGGGACGGCTTCATCTACGCGACCTTCTCGATCAACCTGATCACCCTCGGGTTCTTAGCCTTGTCTTACGCTCCGTTTATACCAAATGGATCGCTCATCCTGGCGATTATTCTGGCGGGACTCTATCTGATCTTCCAGACCGTCACGTATGCCGCTCTCATCGCGGTAATGCCCAGGGCGGGCGGTGATTACGTTTGGACGAGCCGCGTTTTGGGCGGTAGCATCGGCTTCGTGCTGGCGGTAACAGGATGGTGGTTCATCCTGTGGCACTGGGTACCCATCTACGCGGATCTCCTGAACAAGGAGGTCTTCGTGCCGATGGCCGCGATCCTGAACCTGGACGGGGTTGCCAGCTACTTCGGCGGGGCCACGGGGCTTTTCGTCTCGTGCATGATCGTCGCGCTTTTGGCCTCGCTGTTCATCGCTCTCGGGATGCGGGCCTACGCTCGCATACAGAAGTTCTGCTTCTACGGCGCTCTCGTCGGGCTGGCGGTCATGATCGTCGTCCTGCTCGTCAGCTCGCGATCGGACTTCGTGTCGGCCTACAACGCCGGAGCCCAAGAGCTCTTCGGCGCGGGGAGCGACGCCTACCAGAAGACCATCGAGGCCGGCAGCGTCGAGATCAGCTCCGCCTTCTATCCGACGCTGCTTCTGATCCCGTTTCTCGCCTTCTTCAACCTCTACTCGAACTGGGGTGCCACTTTGTACGGCGAAGTGAGGGGAGCCTCAGACTTCCGCAAGAACATCTACGCGATGGCTGGGGCTCTCGTGTTCACCTCGACGGCGGCTGTGATCCTGCTCCTGCTGTTCGCCAAGACCTTCGGGTGGGACTTCTACTACGCGGCGAACGCTGCCTTCTGGGCCGGGGAAGGTCCGGTCTTAGCGTGGCCCTATCCTGGATTGTTCGCTGCACTCCTCTTGGGGAGCCCCGTTTTGCAGGTCATCCTGGTAGCCTTGCTGTCGCTGTGGTTCTTCGGGTGGGTCGGCACGGTGTTCCTCTCCTCGACGCGCGTGGTCTTCGCCACCGCCTTCGACCGGGTGCTCCCCGAGTGGGTCGCAAAGACCTCGCGCAACGGCGTACCCTACGCCGCCCTGCTCCTCATGCTCATACCCTCCATCCCGATCAGCTACTGGTACGCTTTCGGAGAAGACTTCGCCACCTGGACGCTGGCTGCCACGCTCGTCATCGCGGTGACGTTCCTTGGCTCGGCGGTCTCGGCGGCGGTGCTGCCGTGGCGCAAGCCGGATATTTACAACGCCTCACCCATAGCCCGCTATAACGTGCTGGGCATACCCCTGATCACGATTGCTGCGACCGCCTTTGGCGTGTTCCTGGTCTTCTGCCTCTACCAGTGGTTCTTCCGCGACATCTACGGGCTCAACAATACTGCTTCGTTCATTTACATCAGTGCAATGTACGTGCTCGCGCTCGTGATGTACGTCGGCTTC
>DASTKM010000315.1:0-13558 GCA_035715885.1 Rubrobacter sp. | reverse complement strand
ATGATGTCCTCGACGATCAGGACGTGACGGTCTGTGATGTCCTCTTCGAGGTCCTTGAGGATGCGGACCACGCCGCTCGATGAGGTGCCACTGCCATAGGAGCTTATGTCCATGAAATCCAGCTCGCACTGCAGGTCTATGTTGCGCATGAGGTCGCTCATAACCACGACAGCCCCGCGCAGGACACCGATCAAAAGCGGATTCTCGCCCCTGTAGTCCTCGGTGATGCGCTCCCCGATCTCACGCACCTTCTCCTCGATCTCCTGTGAGGTTATGAGGACCTCTTTCACGTCGGGCATCATACTGGACATTCTCACGAGATTCTTGCCACCTCCAACCTGAGAATCTGCTCCGTCCTCTCATCCACCTTGTACCGCTCGTCGAGCTCACCGAGCACTATCCAGGCGACCTCGTCTCGTCCGTCCACCACGACGGGCGTGCTGCGCCTGAGATCGCTCGGTACCTTCCTGTCCATCATCGCCCGCAAGACCTTCTTGGTCCCACCGAGGCCCAACGGCCGGATAATATCCCCCTCCCGCGCCATCCGCACCTGGTAAGGGCCATTTCCGGCATCGAGGTAGGCCACCTCAGGGCGTGCCGCATCTACGGGATCGTAGCCAGAGACTTCCCGCGCCGAGATCCTCCACCCCCCGAACACCACCGGCTCCCCGGCCCTGATCTCCCCGCTCCCCGAGACCATCGACCGCGGCCCTCTGTAAAATGCGAGCTCCTCCCCGGAGCGGCCCGAGGCGACTACACCACCAGGCAGGTCCAGCGTCCGCGTACCCTCACCGCCTTCCAGGAGTCCCAGCACCGCTTCGATCAGCTTCGAAGGGAGCGGCGCGGTATCCGGGACCAAGGTCGTGTATGCCAGGCGCACGGCGTGGCGCCGGAGCGAAGGCCGCAGTTTCATGAGTCCGTCGAGCGGCAGGACCACCTCCTCTCCCTTCCTCTCCAAGGTTCCGGTCGCAAGCTCTTCCAGGACTTCGAGGTCCTCCCGGACGAGGGAAGCGCCGCGAGCGATGTTGCTGGCCGCCGCTGGATACAGCTCCTCCAGGACGGGCAGGACTTCGAGACGGACGCGGTTGCGGGCGTACTTGCCGGTCAGGTTTGTAGGGTCCGTACGATAGGGTTGGTCTATCTCTTCCAGGTAATCCAGGATCTCCCTGCGCGTGCAGCCGATCAGGGGCCGCTGAAGGTTGCCCCGTACAGGGGGGATGCCTGCGAGCCCGCGCAAGCCTGTGCCCCGTGCCAGGTTCATGAGCACGGTCTCGGCCACGTCGTCGGCAGTGTGGCCCGTCGCGACGACCCCAAGGCCCATCCCGGCGGCTACCTCTCCGGCGAGCCTGTACCTCTCATCACGCGCCCGTTCCTGGAGGTTGGAACCACCGTCGAGCCCTAGCCGCCGCACTTCGCAGCGCACGTTCAAACTGCGACATAGTTCGCGGACGAACTCCGCATCTTCGCGTGATTCCTCCCCGCGCAGACCGTGGTCCACGTGCAGAACCACGGGTTCGCCGCCGAGTGCGACGACTACCCGTAGCAGCGCCACCGAGTCAGGGCCACCGGAGACCAGCGCAAGCGGGCGACGAAGGTCCATGCCGTAACGCTCCGCAGTCCGATGCACCTTATCCGGGAAACTCGCGGATCCCATGCAGATAGTTTAGAGAAGTACAGGGGCTAGCAAAAGAAAGGACCGGGGCGTGGTGCCCCGGTCTTCCATCCTAAGGGCGTAGTGCCCTAGCTCAGGCTCGCTGCTCCTGGCGCCTAGCCATCTCTTCCGTCTGCTCTTGCTCTTGTAGCATCGGCCGCTCTTCAGGGATCTGGACGTCGGTGACCGATATGTTCACCTCGGTCACACGCAGGCCAGAGAGGCTCTCAACGCGGTTGATCACATTGCGCCGCGCTGCCTCGGTGATCTGGGGTATAGACTGGCCGTACTCAATGGCCATCGTCAGGTCCACGGCGGCCTCTTCCTCACCCACCTCGACGCTCACGCCCTTGGAGAAGTTCCCACCACCGCTCGTGCTGCCGCCTGTGACATTGCCGGCCACGCTCTGCAGGAACCCGCCGACGGCCGCGGAGGCGCCGCCGCCCATCTGCACCTTCTCGACCTCCTGCGCCGCGATGCCCGCTATCTGGGAGACCACCGCGCTGCTGATCGTAGTGTTGCCCATCTCGCTCTTGAGTGGGCTTCCCTGGCTGCTACCGCTTTCTTCGCTCATGCCCGTCCTTTCCGTTCATTTGTCAGATGAGTGGCACCTGAGCGCCACGCAGGCACCCTGTACGTCTCCCGCCGAGGCCGGGTCCATAGCTTCCCCACGACTCTATAGACGGTATCAGGCTGCCTACCCCGCCTTTCACAATCCTAAACCCGCGCGTTCCCACACGAGTGTCAGGTAGAGACTTTCGGGAAGACATCCCAGAATAACAATAACCCCGCAGTTGCGGGGCCTCGGAGAAGTAGCGGGGGCAGGATTTGAACCTGCGACCTTCGGGTTATGAGCCCGACGAGCTACCAGACTGCTCCACCCCGCGTCGTAGGCGAAATTCTAACACTGGCCCGGAGTTTGTAAAGGCGGGGAGCGCCGTGCTACGGTAGGCGTCCATATGTACATGGTTCTACTGATCCTGATCCTCTTAGGAGCCCTGATCTCGGTGGTCACGGCCTTCCGCGCACTCGGGGCTTACCTGAGGTTCCGCCGCACCCGTGCGGCCTTCCAGGGCGAGGTTATGGACGAGGTCACCCGCCTCTCCGCACGGACCGATGAGCTGGAGATCAGCCTCTCCGCCCTCGACGCCCGCGCCGCGCAGCTTCCCGTCCAGATCTCTGAGCTGCAGCAGAGCCTGACGACTCTGCAGGTTCTGACGAGAGCGCTGGGCGCCTCGCTCCGCCAGGTGCAGAAGGTTCTCTCCTACAATGCGCTAAAGACGCTCAGCGCCGCCCGAATCGGCAAGATCCTCCAGAACGCTTCGGCCCCGAAAGACCGTCAGCCCTCCAGTTAGAGTCGCCGATTTCAGAGGCCCGCCGTATACTTCGAGAGATGGACGAAGAGGGCGCACAGCAGGCGCAGGCCACCGAGGTACTGAAACCTTCGGGTGAGGACTGCGAGATCTGCGGCACGGAGATGTACGGTCTCCATTGCAAGCTCATCTGTCCCAACTGCGGCTACCGCCGCGACTGCTCTGATCCCTAGGTCAGGACACGAGCGTACCCACGGCCCCACCCTTTGTTCGCCGGTGCTACTTCCCGGAAGGCGGGGGCGCGTCGATCGCGAGGCCGTGGCGCTCGGCGAGCACGGGGATAGAGCCCATGTCCATCTCCAGCCCGTACTTCTCCCTCACGGCGCCTACCGCTTGCTCGTCAAGAGGACCCTGGTTGGCAGGAGGGAAAAGCGGAGCCAGCTCCGCGAAGTAGCGCTCGAAGCCCGCAGGGGAGATCATCTCCAGCGCCCGTGCCGGCTCATCAGCCGCGTTCCAGAAGGCGTGCGGCACACCCCTGGGTTTGAAGACCAGATCCCCCGGTTCGGCAACGAGAACCTCTTCGCCTATCTGGACGCCAACCTCTCCCTCCAGCACGTAGGTGTACTCCTCCTCGCGCTCGTGGGTGTGCATCGGCGCGGCGAGCGCCCGCGCTCCGATCAGACACTCGACGAGCGCGAAGTTACCCCGGGTATCCTCTCCTCCAATCATGAGCCTTATGCCGAGCTTCCTCAGCCACACCGGCTCGCCCTCCTCCGGAGAGAGCACTCTGCGCGCCAGCGAGTTCATCGCCTCAGCCATCAACGACCTCCTCTGCTAGTTTCGATAAACACTACGTTTATCGAACAGTCGGCACCATACACCTACTCGATCTCCGTGTCAATATCGTTTGGTATAGTGTTTATTGAAATGGCCGAGAAACGCAAGTACGAGATGAAGAAGCGGGCCGAGCGCCACCGTGAGACGCGGCGCCGGATCGTAGAGGCCACGGTCGAGCTACACCGCACGCGGGGACCCGCCAACACCACCATAAGCGAGATAGCCCAGCGCGCGGGGGTGAACAGGCTGACCGTCTACAACCACTTCCCCGACACAACCGATCTTCTGAAGGCATGTTCGAGAAGCTGGACCGAGCGGCACCCGGCGCCGGATCCAACACCCTGGGCACAGATCAGCGACCCGCAAGAGAGGCTTAGGACGGCACTGGCAGATCTGTACGGCTTCTACGCGCGCACCGAGCCGATGAGGGCGAACGTCCTACGCGATGCCCAGACGATGCCCGAGCTCGCCGCTCTGCTCGAGGGTACGGTTGTGCCCTACCTCGAAGAGGCGCGCAGCCTGCTCGCTGAGGGCTGGGAGGTTCGCCAACAAGGGAGAAGGCGCCTACTCGCGACGCTCGCGTTGGCGCTCGACTTTCACACCTGGCGCTCGCTCGAACGGGGAAGCGGCTTGAGCAGAAAGGAAGCCGTGGAGACAATGCTCGAGGCGGTGCGCTCTTCTGTGTCGCGCCCAGGCTAGTGAGAGACCGGAGGGAGGCAAGGCGTTGCCGCAGATTCCAGAGGAGGCTTTCAGGCGTGCCGACGAGACGCCGGACGAGGAATTTTACAGGACACCTCGGCTTGTCACCCATATAGACGACGGCGCGATCGCCGCCGTCACGCAACTGTACAGGGAGCTCTTCCCGGCGGGAGGAGAGCTTCTGGACCTCATGAGCAGTTGGGTAAGCCATCTGCCGCCGGAGGTCGCATACCGGCGTGTGATCGGGCTCGGTATGAACGAGGTGGAGCTGCGCCGCAACGAGAAACTCGACTCCTACATCGTCCAGAACCTGAACACGAACCCCGAACTGCCTTTCGGAGAGGCAGAGTTCGACGGGGTTGGAATCTGCGTCTCGATAGATTACCTGACCAGGCCCGTGGAGGCACTGCGCGAAGTCGGTCGGGTGCTCAAGGTCGAGGCCCCACTGATCGTTACTTTCTCCAATCGCTGCTTCCCCACGAAGGCGGTCGAGATCTGGCACCGGCTGGATGACCGGGGCCATATGCGACTCGTTGAAAGCTACCTCGAGGAAGCCGGCAACTTCCGTGATATCCGCAGTCTCGACCGTAGCCCCCGCCGGTTGGTCGGTGACCCGCTCTACGCCGTCGTCGCGGAGAGCACTGGGGCCTACATTGGTGGTCTGACAGGTTAGACTGGGCAGGCAGAGAAAGGGAGAGAGATGAACATTCGCCAGGCGAACGGGATCGGCAGGGTGCACGTGGCCAAGCCGCAATTCAGGGAGACCTACTGCGGCAGGACCATCAACGACGAGGACTGGGTCACCACCACCAAGGAGGCCAACTGCACCGGTTGCGCCAGGGCCGGGGCACCTGGACTAGAACGAACTCCTGGCGCGTCGCGCTGATCCGCGGGCAAGGGAGAGTCTCGACCGCAAGTCTTGGACCGGAACAACATGTTAGATGGATGGCCTCCCGAGGGTACAACTTGGTGACGAAGCAATCTGAGGTTTTCGCCTACGGGAGGACCGGCGCATGAAGATACCTGGTATGCGGCTGATCAAAAAGGCCAAGAGAAAAGGTAACGAGGTCGAGGTCCCCGTCGCGGAGAACCTGGGTCTCGTCGACTTCTCCAAGCTGACTTACAAGGAGATGAACGAAGACCACGTCATGGCATTTGCTGGCAACCTCACCTACAAGGGCCTTTTCGCGATCTTCCCGTTTTTCACCTTCTTGCTTTCGCTTCTGGGGGTCTTCAACGCGACCGACCTTGTCAACGTCATGGTCGACAAGCTCTCCGGGATAGCGCCGCAATCGGCCACGAGGTTTATCGAGGGGCAGCTTCTCAGCATCACCCAGAGTCAGGCTGAGAGCGCCTTCACTTTCGGGGCGATCATCTCGATCCTGCTCGCGCTCTGGGGGATTTCTGGGGCGTTTCGCTCGGTAATGGAGGCTATGAACGTCATGTACGAGGTCGAGGAAGATAGACCTTTCTGGAAGGTGTACGGGCTCTCGATCTTCATGTCGCTCGCGGTAGTCGTTCTCCTGGTCGGCGCGCTCGTGCTTGTAATCTTCGGCGAGTCTATCGGCGTGAGGGTGGCCGACCTCGTCGGTCTAGGGTCACTCTTCGCGACGCTCTGGAGCATCGTGCAGTGGCCTGTCGTGGCCCTGGTCGTCCTCTTCGCCTTCGCCTTGATCTACTATTTCGCCCCCGCCGTCGAACAGAGGTTCCGTTGGATCAGCCCCGGCTCGATCCTCGCTTTCGTGTTCTGGCTTATCTTCTCGCTGCTGTTCTCCCTGTACACGAGCATAGCCGGCTCCTACAACGAAACCTACGGGTCGCTCGCGGGCGTGATCGTCCTGATGCTCTACGTCTACTACTCGGCGCTGATCATGCTCATAGGGGCCGAAGTAAACCAGGTGATCGAATGGCACATCCCGGGCGGCAAGAACGAGGGAGAGAAGATCCCCGAAGCCGACCGCAGACCGGACGTCCCCCGGATGAACAGGGAAGACGGCGAGACCCGGTAGGTCCACCTCGAACGAAGCCGCGTGAGGATCTACGGCCTCGACTTCACTAGCGCCCCAGGCCACCGGAAACCCCTCATCGTCCTCGGCTGTACGCTCGAAGGAGGCTCCTTGCGCGTCGAGGACTCGGAGACGCTTACCGACTTCGGCGGCTTCGAAGACTTCTTGCAAAGACGTGGCCCATGGGTGTGCGGAATGGATTTCCCGTTCGGTCAACCAAGATCCCTGGTAGCCGCCCTCGGGTGGCCGGAGAGTTGGGAAGGCTATGTGGGCGAGGTCGGCTCGCTCCCGAAGGAGGAGTTCGAGGACAAGATCCGCGCCGACATGGCCAAAAGGCCAGCAGGCAGCAAGTGGCGTTACCGGCTCGCCGACCGCAGGAGTGGATCCAGCAGCGCGATGATGCTCTTCAGGGTCCCCGTAGGCAAAATGTTCTACCAGGGGGCGCCACGCCTCCTAGCCTCGGGCGTCCGTGTCGAGCCGTGCAGACGGAATGGGGACGAACGCGTGGCCGTGGAGGCCTACCCTGCCGTCGTCGCCCGCCGCTTTTTGGGCCACACGGCTTACAAGAGGGACGCCGCACCCGACACGCCGGAGAGGAGATCCGCCAGGGAGACGCTGCTGCGCGGTCTGGAGTCGACTGCCCTGAGCGAAGTTTATGGATTCGCTGTGGAGATGGATGCTCGCTGGAGGGATGAGTTCGTAAGGGACCCTGCCGGCGACGCCCTCGACTCGCTCCTGTGCGCGGTCCAGGCGGCGTGGGCCTACGAAAAGAGAGACGAAGGGTACGGCGTACCTCCGGAGTGCGATCCCGACGAGGGTTGGATCCTCGACCCGGCGTTGCTGGACGAATAGAGCGGCTACAGGGCTGGGCGACCACCGCAGAGCGGGTGTCCTCAGACAGGGCCTATCCCGTGCCCTGATACCTTCTAGCGAACTATGGCGCCGTCGTCGCGTAAGATCTCGACCGCGTCAGGGTCGGTGTGGAAGACGCGCACCCGCGCGGTCGACGCGGCGAGCAGGAGCCCGAAGATACCGCTCTTGAGGTCGCCAGGCTGCGCCGGCTCGACCCAACCGACTTCCGCGTTCTCCAGGTCAGCATCGGTGGTGACGAACCTCTGCAGAAGGAGGCTCAAAGGGACCCGCAGGGCGAAAGCGAGGACTACGCTGCCAAGGATCATGAGGTAGAGATCACCACCCACACCAAGATAGAGAACCCCCAACACCAGGGCGACCAGGAACAGGATAGCCGCTAGCAGGTTCGCGGCCACGATGGTCGTGCCGCAGTTGCGGTGGATGGCGAGCCTCTTCTCCCCATTCTGCAGCCTGCGCAAGGCCTCTCTGGCGGCGCTCTCGACCTCGGAAATGGAGCGTACACCCTGCACGAAGAACCCGTCGTCGGTGGAGAACCCATTCAGCTTGCGGCCTGGCTCCCGCTCCATCATTACCGCTACGGTCGCATGCTCGAGGGCGTGGTTGCGGCGCAGGATCTTGTTCCCGAAGATCGCCCGTAGCTGCCGCGGATAGACGAAAAGGTTCCCCACGGCCTGCAGCGAGAACAGTATCGGCAGCAGGAAGAGGAACGCAATCACGAAAAACGCTATGAACAACACTGCCAACAGGGCCACGGTCTCACCTTCGCACTAGGTCAATATGTACGTCGATTATATCTCAGGAAGTGAGCACGCTCCGGCTTTCGCCTCCGCTTGTCAGCACGGCGCTTCGCGCCTCTCAGCACGCTCAGGCCTTGCGGCCTTCGCTCGTCAGCACTTCAGCACGGCGGATGCGCCGCCGGTTGGCCAGGACTCGCACACAGAAAGCTAGATGACTGAAATGCTGACTTCGCCCGGCTGCTCAAGATCGTAGAGTAGGGCGAGTGCGGCGAGGGCCACCTGTCTGTGAGTTTCGCGGTCATGAGGTTCGCCCATCGGGAGGTTGTACGGGAAGGGCACGAAGCCGACACGTGGCGCTATGACACCATGCTCCATGGCCAGGGTGACGGTGGGGATGCCACGTTCTTCTATCGTGTTGCAGACCAGCCCGACGGACCGGTGGCACAGGGGTCACGAAGGCGTGAGCAGCACGACGTCTACCTGGTCTTCTACGAGTTTGCCGGCGACTTCGGGAGCGGTGCTTTCTACCAGCGGGGCCGGGTCGTGGATGGCTCCCATAAAGGAGAAGTGGCGCGGTGCCAACTCGCCAACCTCACCATCTCTGACCAGTCTACAGAGGGTCTCCAGGGGAAAGACGGCGTCCAGGTCGCTGCCCTCGTCCGGCCTATAGTAGGCGTGGGTCCAGGTGAGGTCGTTGGCGGTCGCCGGTATCTCACGGTAGGAGCAATCACCGGCAGGGTCGTCGATATCGAAGCGCGGTTGGTCGGGCACGTGAACGCCGCCTGTGGTGACGAGCGCGAGGCGTGATCTATCGAGGGACTTCTTCGGCTTGACGAAAGGCTGCACCGGGTACGCCCTCAAACGTTGAAGCGGACGAGTACCGTATCGCCGTCTCTTACGACGTAGTCGCGGCCTTCGAGACGGACCTTCGCCTCCTCCTTGGCCCTGGCCCAGGAACCGGCGGCGACTATATCCTGCCAGTCTCCGACTTCTGCCCCGATAAAGCCACGCTCCATGTCGGTGTGGATGCGCCCGGCGGCCTGCCGCACCGTCGAGCCCTGTCGTATGGTCCAGGCCCGACCCTCCTTCTCCGCCGCGGTGAAGAACGTGACGAGCCCGAGCAGCCGATACGCCGCCCGCACGAACTCCTCGAAACCTGTCGTCTCTACCCCGAGCATCGCCATGTACTCTGCAGCCTCGTCTTCTGGGAGCTCGGCGATCTCGGCTTCGAGCTTCGCGCAGATCCTTACGGCCTCAGCACCCTCGCTGCTGCTGTGCTTCTCGACCTGCGAGCTGTAGCGGTTCCCTTCCGCCACAGACTCCTCATCCACATTCGCCACGTAGAGCGTCGGCTTGGCCGTTATGAGGGTGCTCATGGCCTCGGCAAGTGTCTCCGTCGCCGGGTAGGCACGCGCCGGACTTCCGTCAGAGAGATGATCGCGTAGCCGTTCCAACTCAGCCGCCTCGTCCTCGAGTCTGGCGTCCCCGCCCTTGGCGGCCCGCCCGACCCGCTCCAGCCGCCGCTCGACACTCGCGAGATCTGCGAGCAACAGCTCGGTGTCGATAGTCTCGATGTCGCCCCTGGGATCCACACCGGCGTGGACGTGCACGACGTTCTCGTCCTCGAAGCAGCGGACGACGTGCGCAACGGCGTCGCACTCCCTGATGTGGCCGAGGAACTGATTGCCCAGCCCCTCCCCGGCGCTCGCGCCCCCCACGAGCCCCGCGATGTCCACGAAGTCGACAGTCGCGGGGACGACGCGTTTGCTGCCGATCACCCCGGCCACGGCGACCAGCCGTTCGTCCTGTATTGTGGCGACACCGAGGTTCGGGTCGATGGTCGTAAAAGGATAATTCTGGGCTTCGGCCCCTGCCCGCGTAAGGCTATTGAATACCGTGGACTTGCCGACGTTCGGCAGACCGACTATACCTACTTTCATGAAGTAAGTGTATCAAACTGTAGCAAGTTTACGTGCCGGCGGACGAGCTTGCGATAGAATCGTCTTTAGAGAATTTATGGGATGACAAGTGGAAGGTTGCGTGTTGGACAGGCAGTTACAGATACAGATACTGCTGGATCACTACGAGAAGCCCCGGCATAGGGGCGCCATGGAGGACGCCGACGTGGCTATGCCTGGCGGCAATCCTGGTTGTGGAGACGTGGTTACGATCTACCTCAAGGCGGCCGACGACCAGGAGCACATAGAACGAGCGACCTACGAGGGCGAGGGCTGTACGATCAGCATGGCGGCGAGCAGCATGCTCCTGGAGGACGTTCAAAGGAGCGACCTGACCATGGATCAGGTACTGGAATTGGACTACCACGAGATGATAGAACAGCTAGGACGCCAGGTCGTCGCCTCTCGCCCCAAGTGCGCGACACTAGGTCTGGGGACCCTGAAGGCCGCCATCAGGAAGTACCAGAAGGATCGCCGCCTGGAGAAGGCCGGCGTGACGCGGCCAGACGTCGGGGAGTTCGTTTTCGGGGAGCACGCGGCGGAGGCAGCCAGAGAGCGATGAGCCGCAGGGCGCAGAGAGGCCTTTTCTACTCCCTTTTCGCCCAGGCTCCGGCGGCCGATGAGACCAGGATCAGGACAACGGCCTCGAGGATGGCAGAGAGAATGAGGCTGAACAGGAAGTAGATCCAGGCCTCATCGGCCGAGACCCGCGTACCGAGCACATCCGAGAGGGTCGTGGCGATCCCGGCGGCCCCGATCTGGCGCGCCGCAAGGAGCGCCCCGAGCGTGGACCCAAGCACGTACACGGGCGCAGCGACGGCCCCGCCGACCAGCCCGGAGAGCGCGCCGGCCCGACTTCCCGCAACGGCAGCCCTTCTCCCGCAGGAGAAGCCGATAAAGCCTGCGACCAGGATCCCGACCAGTGAACCAAGCAACGAGACCAGCAGACCAACCACCCCGCCGATGCCGCCCCAGATCATCCCGACCCTGACGGCCCCACCGCGTTCTTCTCTCTCCTCCATGCCAGCATTCTAGCGACATGGGCGGCCAGAGGCCGCCCATGTCAGCATGTCAGCAAGCCGCCAGGCTTCGCCAGGCGGCTTGTCTTCACTTCAGCATTTCAGCTCTGCGTGAGCCGGACAACCGGCGGCACAGCCGCCGTGCTGAGATACTTTGGCCACAGCGAGCGGTCTCAGCTGGCCGCCCGGCCGCGCAACTCGAAGAGCCGCTCCTCCACCACCTCAGGCGAGACGCCCATCCCGGAGAGCATCCTTACGGCCGTGCCGTCTGCGTTGCGCAGTATCCCAAGCAGGACGTGCTCGGTGCCGAGGTGGTTGTCTCCCAACCTTCGCATCTCTTTACGCGCTTCGACCAATGCCTTCTTGGCCCAGGGGGAGATCGTGATGCGCCTTTTGTCCGGAATGCGTAACTCGAAGGCATCACCCGCCTCCCTGCGCACCTCTTCTAGGGAGATCCCTATCGAAGCGAGGGCGCCAGAAAGCATCTCCTCTGACTCCTCTCGCGCACCTTCCAGCGTCACTCCGAGCGAGGAAAGTGCTTCGGCGCCTATCCCGTCATCGGCACGCAGGATGCCAAGCAAAAGGTCCTCATCACCAAGCGAATCGTGACCAAGCATCCTGGCCTCATCCAAGGCGGCCTCGACACACATGCGGGATCTGTCGGAAAAGCGGGTGAATATCACAGGCTCCTTCCCTTTCTCCTCGGTGGTTCTCCAGGGTACTTCTGCCGGATCCTCCTGGCGTGCTTCTTGTGCACAGCCTGCTTGCTGACCCCCAAGACCTCGGCGATCCTCGCCCATGACCATCCCGCGACGATGGCATTCTCCACCTGCGCCGCCTCTAAAGCCTCCAGCGTCCGCCGCAAGGCGACGACCGCTTCGAGACCCTCCCGAGGGTCATCCGGCCCACCAACCCGTGTCCTCGTCTTCTCGTCCATACGTCAATCATAGTTGACGATCCATTACTTGTCAACCTTTATTGACGATATTTTCTCTGGCTTCATTCGTAGAGTTCCCGCCAGCTCAGGAGCTTTGGTGCGCCATCTTCGACGGAGAAGGTGGCTTCGAGCTTGCGGTTCGTCTCCCTGTACTGGCCTATGGAGACCGCCTCGAAGGAGTTGCTATCGGCGTCGTATTCGACGGTAACGGTAACGGAGCCCTCAACCATGCTGGCCATGTGTAGTTCCCCCGAGGACCAGTCGGCCTGGCTCGCGTCGTTCGCGAGGTGTGCTTTGGCGACCTCGATCCCAGCTTCGGCCAACTCGAAGGCCTGTTCTCCCCTGTTGACTGCCACGACGGCCTCCAGGTCCGTGGCGACGAAGGTCAGAAGGCCGGCTCCCATCACGCCGACGATCACCACGACGATGACCGCGAGCCCGAGAGCCATACCCCTTTCTTCGCGCAGGAGGCGCCGGATCATCGTTGGTCTGCGCGGTTTCTGAGATAGACGTCGGTGGCGAGCGTCTGCCTGGCGGGGTCTTGACCGCGGCGCCTGACTTCGACGGCCAGCTCTATGCGCAGGAGCCTGATCTCCGCCTCGTCCGTGATGGCGAGAGCCGGAGGACAGTCGTCAGCACTCCTGCACGGGGTAAACCGCAGTCCGTCCGCGGGAACCGAATCAACGAGCGTCTGAGCACTGCCGCCCTTGGAACGTTTCAAATCGTGGCCGCTGAGGTAATAGCCTATGACTTCCGAGCCCTCGATCCTGCGGTCTCCCCCGGTCTCGTTGCCGAAGGTGACGCGGGTTGCCGCAGGCACTGCGGGCCCTGTGGGATCCGTGGGGTCCAGAAACAGGTATCTCCTGGGGGGGTCCGATGTCAGGTCGTACGGATAGGCGGCCCTGATCTCACGTTCCATCCTGCCAAGGGCGAGCCTGGCATTCCCGACGGCCTCAAGCCTGTCGCCGCCGTAACCGAAGGCCCTTACGCTCACATCGAAGATCGCATACAGGGCGAAGAGCACGCCGAACATCATCATCGCGGAGACGAGTACCTCCACGAGCGTGAAACCCGTTTCCTCCTTCCACAGGCGGCTCCTTGCCAGGTTCACCATCTGGACACGACCCCTGAAACGACGTAGGAGTTCTCGCCATCCCAGTCGACCGTAACGGTGACCATCATCAGCCCCGTCTCCCCGGAACTGTCGCCGAGGTCGGTACCGATGGACTGGGTGGCTATCGTGTATGCGAAACCGGAAGGGTTGCAGACGCCGGCCTTCGGGCCTCCCTCGACGGCCTCGTACGGAATGCTCTTCAAGTGTTCCAGCTTCTGTACTGCGCACGTCCGCGCCTTGTCGTAGTCGGCGCTCGCGTCTGCGGCCCCGATCGCCGCGTCGAACATGCCTACCATGGGTACGGGCGTAACACTGTACTTATGAGCGGTGAAGAATAGGTTCACAAGACTTAAATGGGTCTGCGACGAGGACGGCGCTCACGGGTCAAACCCCATGCGCCACCACGGTTTCCGT
>DASTKM010000314.1:0-6117 GCA_035715885.1 Rubrobacter sp. | reverse complement strand
ATCGAACACCTGGAGTTGGGGGCGGCCGACGTCATGGGCTACTCTCTCGGCGGCGGGGTCGCCTTGCGAACGGCGATCCAGCATCCAGAGGTGGTGAGGAAGCTCGTGCTCGTCTCGACCCCGTTCAGGCGCGATGGATGGTACCCCGAGGTCCTCGCGGGGATGGACCAGATGGGCCCCGCTGCCGCGGAGGCGATGAAGCAGACGCCGATGTACCAACTCTACTCCAGCGTCGCGCCGAGGCCAGAAGACTGGCCCGTCTTGCTCACCAAGCTGGGCGGACTTCTAGGTCAGGACTACGACTGGTCTCAGGAAGCGGCGGCGATGGAGGTGCCTGCGTTGATCGTTGTCGGGGATGCCGATAGTGTCCGCACATCGCACGCGGTGGCGTTCTTCGAGTTGCTCGGCGGCGGTAAGCAAGATGCCGGGTGGGATGGTTCCGGAATGTCCGATGCCAGACTCGCCATCTTGCCAGACACGACGCATTACGGCATCTTCTCTTCTCCAGCTCTGGTTGCCGCCGTCACGCCGTTCCTGGACACGCCAGAGCCATAAGGATAACGGGGCGAGAATCGCAGGAACGATGACCGGGGTCGGTACCGGCCGAAACCAGTGATCTACAAAGTGTAAAGCGAGCCGTAGAAGTATCGATCTACCGCGAATCGCACATTCGGCAATGAGCGAAACCTAGAAGCTGACAAGCTTGCAATGAGGTTTTGAACCTCTTTGCAAACTCAGAACCTCTGGACCATAGCGACCCCAACTATGATGAGCAGGGCCCCCAGAAGGCGGGGTATGCTCGCTGGTTGCGCGGTGACGCCGAGCAGGCCGAAATGGTCTATCGCTATGGACGCGATCACTTGCCCCGCGAGGAACAGGCCTACCGTCGTCGCGGCCCCCAGGCGGGGGGTCAGGACGATCGAGGCGCACACGAAGAAAGCCCCGAGCAGACCGCCGAGCCACATCCACCAGGGCGCGTTCATGATGGGCCCAAGCTCGGGCACGGAGCGACGCACGACAGCGGTGGTCGCGAAGAGGATCACGGTCCCAACGAGAAACGAGAGCGCGGCTGCCAGAACAGGACCGCCGACGACCTGGCGCAGCTGGCTGTTGATGGCGAACTGCGTTGGGGCGACCATCCCAGCGGCGAGCGCCACGGGTAGCAAGAGTAGCCAGGTCATACTCCTCACTCCACTAGGTTTTCATGGGCTCAGCGCGGCTCATAGACGTCGTAGAGAATCGGCTCTATGCCATCCTCACCGACCCCGGAGCGGTACTGGATGTAACGGGCGCGCTGGAGGTAGGCGAGGGCCGTCTTCATCCGTTTTTCGAGGCCGGGAATCTCCTCTTCGAGCTCGGCCAGCTCGGTGGAATCGAGGACCACGTCCTCCTCATCGTTGTCCTGCCAGATCTCCCACAGCCTGCGCCAGAGCGCATCGGCTTCGGATGATAGGGGTTCTCTTTCCATCTCTCTACCCGCTTTCCTCGTGCTTGCGAAGCTCGAACACGATGTGGGCCAGCTCCGGGACGAGGAGTTTCTCCGCAGCGAGCTTCACCGCGTTGCGAGATCCTGGCAGGCTCGCTATAAACTTGGTGCCCACGGCTCCAGCGACCGCGCGGCTCATGATCGCCGCGGCCCCGATCTCCTCGTACGAGAGCATCCTGAATATCTCACCGAAACCGTCGAGCTTCTTCTCGATCATGCGGTCGACGACCTCGTAGGTGGTGTCGCGCCCTGAGATCCCCGTCCCTCCCGTCGTAATAACAGCGTCCACGTCGGGGTTCGCAAGGAGGTCTATCAGGTTCGCCCTGATGCCGGTGACCTCGTCCCTGACGATCTTGCGGGCCACGATCTCCTGCCCTGCTCCGCGCAACAGATGTTCTGCGGTGTCGCCTCCCGTGTCGCTCTCGCGGGTCCTCGTGTCGCTGATGGTGAGTATGGCGACCCTGACCGTCTCCGGGGCCGATTCCCTGTGCCTGTGAACACTCTCGCTCAAAACAGCCCTCCCTGCAGAAATGGGTTGGACGTGCGCTCGTTCCCGATAGTGGTCTGCGGCCCGTGACCGGGATAGACCGTCGTCTCGTCAGGCAGCGTCAACAGCCGATCCTCGATGCTGCGCATCAGTACCTCCATGCTCCCGCCAGGGAGATCTACCCTTCCCACGCTTCCCGCGAAGAGGGCGTCGCCTGACAGAACGAGACCCTGGTCCTCGACGTAGAAAGCCAGGTGTCCAGGCGCGTGGCCTGGTGTGTAGAGCGAGCGCAGCCTGAGTTCTCCGACCTCGAGCACATCTCCATCGCCGATGTGGCGGTCCACAGCAGGGACCTTGCCGAACTTCAGGCCCATCATAATCGCCTGTGTAGGAAGCTGCTTCAGCATGGGTTCGGACTCGGCGTGCATCAGGACCGGGCAGGTGTACTCGTCGACGAGGGCGGCGACGGCCCCGACGTGGTCTATGTGGGCGTGCGTAACGATTATGGATCCAACCTCCAGGTTCGTCTGCTCGACCGCGAGCGCGATCCGGGCCGCCTCATCGCCGGGATCGACGACCGCGCCAACCCCAGAGTCCTCATCGCCGATGATGTAGCAGTTCTCCTGGAATGGGCCGACGGTGAGCATCTCCAGGATCATTGCGACCTTCCGAGAAGAAACGTGACAAGCAGGCGGGCAGGTACGCCTGTCGCGCCCTTTGTCGTGTAGGCGTTGCCCTTCTTGCCGTAGGCGGTTCCAGCTATATCCAGGTGCGCCCACGGGTAGTCGGCAAACTCCTTTAGGAAAGCACCGGCGGTCAAGGCCCCTCCTCTGCGGCCGCCGGAGTTCTTTATGTCTGCGGCGTCGCCTTTGATCTGCTCTGTGTACTCCTCGAAGAGCGGCAGCGGCCAGGTCCTCTCCCCGGTCGTCTCACCCGCGGTCTGTAGCTCCGCAACGAGGTTCTCGTCGTTCCCCATGAGGCCTGAGGCGTGGTCTCCGAGCGCGACGGCGCAGGCTCCCGTCAGGGTGGCGCAGTCAACCACGGCGGATGGCTCGTAGCGCGTGGCGTAAGAGAGGGCGTCAGCGAGGATCAAACGCCCCTCCGCGTCGGTCGTAACTATCTCTACAGTCTTCCCGGAGTGCATCTGGAGTACGTCGCCGGGCTTGAAAGCGTCGCCGCCAGGCAGGTTCTCGGTCGCCGGCACGAGGACGACGACGTTGAGCGGGAGGTCCAGAGCCCCCGCGGCCTCCATCGCCCCGAGGACGGCGCTGCCGCCGCTCATGTCGAACTTCATGTCCTCCATTCCGGCCGATGGCTTTATGGAGATACCACCCGAGTCGAAGGTTACAGCCTTCCCCACGAGGACGACGGGTGCACTGTCGCCTCCCCCGCGGTGCTCGAGCACGATGAACCGCGGCTCGTTGGAGGATGAGCGGCCCACCGTCGCGAGACCCGTGAGTCCCTCTTCTTCGATACCGGCCCGGTCGAGAACGTCGAGCACCATACCGTACTTTTCAGCGATCGCGCGGGCCCTCTCTGCGAGATACTCCGGAGTAGCCACGTTGGACGGCTCGTTGGCGAGGTCGCGGGCCAGCACGGTCCCCTCAGCGACCTTGGTACCCAGTTCGGCACCCTCTGTGGCCTCGTCAAGCACCCCTTCGTCGGCGACCAGCCAGAACGTTTGGAGATCGTGGTCGTCCGCTGCACTCTTGTGCCTGTCGAAGCGGTACAGGCCCAGCCTGGCCCCTTCGGCGACTGTTCGCGCGATCTCCCTTATCGCCGTGTCAGGGAGGGTAGGCAGAGAGAATGCCGCGCTGTGCAGCTTGAGGGTCCTGGCGCGTCTGGCAACGGTGGCCGCTGCGCGGCGCAGCTTCTCCAGGGTGAAGAGTTCCCTCTCGCCGAGGCCGACGAGCAAGAGGCGGGGCGCAGGCCCATCCTGCCCGTAGAGCAGGGCCGTCTCGCCCGTCTTGCCGCCGAAATCCCCGTCTGACACGACCCAGGCGGCTTCTTCGCCGAGATCCCGCGGGCTCTCCCCTTTATATAGCGCAACCGCGAGTAGCTCTGGCGCGAATTCCTCGCTTGCTCGGCTCGTAGCGCCGATCGTGACCAAGTCCAGACCACCCTTCTACGCAAGACACAGGACCGCATAGATTATAGGGGAAAGGCAGAGGCAGTCTAATCTGCGGGCCCAGTGGACCCACGCGAACGGGGCTGTTCCGGCATCTCGGGCACAGGAAGGATGCTATCTTGGGGTCATGAACCTGCGCCCTTACCTCGAGTTTGGCGTCCAGATCGCTTACGAGGCCGGAAGGCTCACGCTCGGCTACTTCGGAACGGAGGCGGCGCGTCCCGAGTTCAAGGCCGACGATACGCCTGTAACACTGGCCGACCGCGAGGCCGAGAGGCTTATCCGTGAGAGGATAGGGGCTCGCTATCCGAAGCACGCGGTACTGGGAGAAGAGTACGATGAGGTGGAGGGGGCCGACACTGACCACCGCTGGGTCGTGGACCCCATAGACGGCACAAAGTCTTTCGTCCGCGGCGTCCCTCTGTACGGCGTCCTGATCGGCCTGGAGATAGAAGGCGTCTGCGAGGTCGGCGCCGCCTATTTTCCTGCCATCGACGAGATGGTGTGCGCCGCCACCGGCGAAGGATGCTACAGAAACGGCCGCAGGGCGCGAGTGTCAACCACACAGAGCCTGGCGCAAGGCATAGTTTCTTTCACCGACGCGGACAGCTTCGAGGAGCACGGCCGCTGGGAGGCCTGGCTGCGTGTTCTCTCGGCCGCAGGAGGCAGCCGCGGCTGGTCCGACGCTTACGGCCACGCCCTCGTCGCCACGGGGAGAGTCGAGCTGATGCTCGATCCCATCATGAACACCTGGGACTGCGGCCCTTTCCCACCCATCCTTCGCGAGGCCGGGGGGTACTTCGGCGACTGGTGCGGCAACGAGACGATCTACTCGGGCGAAGCGATGAGCACCCCAAGGTCACTCCTTCCTGAGGTTCTGAGCCTCATCGAAGGTTAGATAAAGCCGGGCTGGAGCACGAGGGGTCCGGCGTGAGCCGGACCCAACCTGACACCTACAAGACAGGCAGATACTTTTCGAGCTCGTAGGGAGTTACCTGCACCCTGTAGTCTTCGAACTCCTCGCGCTTGAGTTGCAGGAGGCGGGTGTAGGTGTGCTCTCCGAGCGCCTTGTGCAGCAGCTCCGAGTTCTCCGCCTCCTTGATCGCCTCTCCGAGGTCCGCTGGAAGGCTCTCAATTCCCATCTTCTCGCGCTCCTCGGCCGTCAAATGGTAAAGGTTGCGCTCCATCGGTTCAGGCAGCTCGTAGCCCTTCTCGATGCCTTCCAGGCCGGCGTGCAAGAGCACCGCAAAGCAGAGGTAGATGTTGGCTGCTGGGTCGGGGCAGCGGAGCTCCATCCGCGTGGCCCTCTCCTTGCCTGGGTGGTAGAGCGGGACCCTGACCAGCGCGGAGCGGTTGCGGCGGCTCCAGGCGATGTAGACAGGGGCTTCATAACCGGGGACCAGACGCTTGTAAGAGTTCACGTGCTGGGCGAAGATTATGCTGATCTCACGCGCGTGACGGAGCTGGCCGGCGATGAAAGCCTGCGCCTCCTTGGAGAGGTAGTACTCGTTGTCCGCGTCGAAGAAGGCGTTCTTGCCGCCCGAGAACAGGCTCTGGTGGGTGTGCATCCCCGAGCCGTTCTGGTCCCTCAAGGGCTTGGGCATGAACGTGGCGTAGACGCCGTGGCGGGTGGCGACCTCTTTGACCACGGTCTTGTAGGTCATCACCTTGTCTGCCATCGCCATAGCGTCGTCGAAGCGGAGGTCGATCTCGTGCTGGGAGATGCCGACCTCGTGGTGGGAGTACTCGACCTTTATGCCGAGCTGCTGCAGAGACTGTACCGTCTCGCGCCTCAAGGCCGTCGCCGCGTCGAGCGTCGTCAGGTCGAAGTAGCCGCCGTAGTCGAGAGGCTCTGTCCCTTTGGAGTCCCTGAAGTAGAAGTACTCTAGCTCGGGTCCGCAGTAGAATTTGTCGAAGCCCATCTCGCTCGCCCGCTCCAGGGCACGCCTCAGGACGTGGCGCGGGTCACCGACGTAGGGATCACCATCGGGCGTCCTGACGTCGCAGATCATACGC
>DASTKM010000313.1:0-5205 GCA_035715885.1 Rubrobacter sp. | reverse complement strand
CTTGCGGTCCTGCTCGAAGCGCTCCACGTCCTCGACGGTCTTCACGCCCCGCTCGACCCACCGCTCCAGGATGCTCCGCACGTAGCCGACCCTGCGCGCGTCGCGCTCGCTGGCTATCTTCAAAGCCTCCCTCACCGCGTCAGGCGATAGCCCATCACGCCCACAGTAACCGTTCATGAACTCCAGGATGTGAGGCGCTGGCAATGACCCCATAAAACGGAAGTAATCGTCGGCCGAGACCCCGTCTGGCTCGGCCCTTATCACCTCCACGTCGCGGTCGGGAAGGTCGTCTTCGCGGGGCCGCTCGTTCGTTTCTTCCGAAGGCGGGTGCTCGGCGACCTCGAGCCAGCCCTCCCTACTGACGACGAAGCGGGCTTCGATCAGGGCCTCCAGAGATGACTCGACGCCCTCAGGCGTGGACCGCAACAGCTCTGCGAGCTCTTCGATCTCAGGAGATTCGTTCCCGAGGTCGGGGAGGATGCGGAGCAGCTCGTAGAGCGCGACTGCCTCGGCCCCCAGGTGCGGCATCCAGCGGACGTAGAGACGGGCGCGGCCTCCCCGCGCCCTCTTCTCCCCCGGAGGTGTGAGCCGAACTCTCTCCATCCTGAAGCCAGTATAGCGGCCAGGGGCTATGCTCTCTACATCTGATTGTCAGCATTTCAGCTTGAAGCGTGTGCGAGCCCTTGCTGACATGCTGAAAAGGCGGCGCAGCCGCCGTGCTGACTAGCCAATATAGCCCTGGCCCGCGGCGAGCCCGAAGAGGATAGCGGCGGCGCAGAGGAAGACCGTCGCGGTCGCGGGTTTCCTGGCGCCGAGGAAGTAGCCGAGGACACCGAAGCCCACACCAAGCGCGCTGGCGGAGATGTTTGGGCCCCCGCCAAGGAACGCGGCGAAGACCGTGCCTACTGCGAGAAGTACGCCGATGGCGCAGGAGATCCAGCCGCCGAGCAGCATCGCGCGTCCCTCTTGTACTGGATCATTGCCCGCTTCGTCTTCAGGTATCCGTGTGTCCGTGTTTTCGCCCAGAATCCGCTCCCCTTGGCCGTGGTCTATTGGCACGACAGAGCGTACCCGGTTGGGGGACTAGTATAATCCCCAACCTGTGAGGTTCGAGCGCGCACTCCCTGGCCCAAACGAGGTCTTCCTCCCCGAAGGAACTCTGCGCCGGATCTACGAGCCGGTCTTCGACGAGCTGGGACGCACAGGCGCCGAGAGGTGGGAAGGGAAGCTGCGCGAGGCGCACAGGCTACTGCTCGACGAGCAGCACGCGTTCGGCATAAAGGAGGGCGACAAGACCCATCCTACGGACTGGATCCCCCGCATCGTACCGGCCTCGGTCTGGGAACGTCTCGAGGCCGGCCTGACCCAGCGCCTGCGCGCCATCAACTTGTTCCTGAGCCGCCTCGAAGCCGGCAAGGAGGAAGTCGTTCCAAGGGAGGTCGTCGAGAGCAGCATCCTATACGACACGGGTTGGAAGGACCGTTTCGGTCCCGTGCCCGTGCGCCAGATAGCATTCGATGTCGTCGCCGTAGAGGGCAGGCAAGGCTGGGAGTACCTGGTCATCGAGGAGAACGCCAAGATGCCAGTCGGCCTCGCCGCGATGACCCGCAGACGCAGGATGAGCGGGGAGGTCTTCTTCCCCGGTTCTATGTCCAAGCTACCCGTCCTGCCTCTCGACGGCTGGCTCGGACGCCTCGGCGACGCTTTACGGGCCGCCTCCCCCAGAGGCCCAGATGCAACGCTGGCCGTCGTAAGCAGTGGTCCAGACGACCAGTTCTACCTCGACCACCACATCTACGCCAAGGAGATGGACGCCATCCTCGCCGAAACAAAGGATCTGGAAGTAGACGGGGATGGATACCTCATCTACAAGCCTACAGGACGCAGGGTAGACGTGATCTACGAGCGCGTCGACGAGGATACGCTCTATGCTGAGGTGCCTGGTCTGCTCGAGTCTCACATCGAGGGCAAAGTACACGTGCTCTTCGCCCCCAATTCAGAGATAATAGACGACAAGGGCGTCGGCGCCTTCGTCCCCGAGATGGTGCGCCGCTACCTCGGAGAGGAACCCCTCATACAGAACGCCAGGACCTGGTCGCTGGCCGTAGAGGAGGACAGGCGCTACGTCATGGACCACTTCGATGAACTGGTCGTAAAGAGCAGGGGGGGCTACGGAGGCAAGGAGGTCATGATCGGACCAGAAGAGTCGCGAGAATCGCTTCAGAAGTTCCGCAGGCAGGTCGAAGCAACCCCTGTCGAGTACGTGGCCCAGGAGACGATAGACTTCTCCACCCACGTCCTCTGCGAGACAGAGGGGGCAGATTTCCTCCTTCGCGACTCCTATGCGGACTACCGCGTGCTCGTCCTCTCTCCCGACCCTGCAGACCCGTACGTGGTCGAGGCTGTCCCAGGTTCGCTGAGCCGGGTCGCCGCTCCGGGCAAGCACGTCGTCAACATCTCGAGTGGAGGCAAGATGAAAGATACCTGGGTGCTCGAATCATGAACTACGGAGACCTCATTCGGGACGCGTACAGGATCACGCTCCACAACCGCTACCTGTGGTTCTTCGGCTTCTTCGCCGGCGGCACGGGCACCAACTTCGTGGGCAATGTCCCCTCCGGGGGTGGTAACTTCAACTTCGATGACTTCCAGCGCTCGGGCTCAGACATCTCCGGGCTCACAGCCCAGGTCGGGCAAGGACTGAGCGAGACGGTCGTGATCTTCGGTATCGTCTTGGTGGTGCTACTGATCGCGCTGTTCTTCATCATCCTGGCGATAATCTCCCAGGGGGCGCTGGCCGATAGCGTCGCCGCCATAGACAGGGGCGAGGGACGCCGGTTCGGGTCCGCCTTCACGTCCGGGATGGGTAATTTCTGGCGCGTGCTCGGCTACTACGTCGTGTTCTTCCTGATCGCGCTTGGGCTCCTCATGGTGATTGCTATCCCCGTTGCGCTTTTGATCGGGGGTACGTTCGCGGCCACCCAGTCCACGGGCGTGCGGGTCTCCGTCGCGGTGGTAGTGGGGATTCTGGCCGTCCTGTTGCTCATCGTCGTCTTTATCCCCCTCTCCATAATCGGCCAGTACGCCCTGCGGGACATCGTGGTGCGCAGGGAGCGCGTCCTCGGCTCCGTCGGGAGCGGCTACAATCTCTTCCGCCACAACATCGGAAGGAGCCTGTTGCTCTGGCTCATACAGCTTGGGATCTCTATAGGGATCGGGATCGCGTTTATCCTGATGTTACTGATCGTCGGCCTCATCCTGGCCCTACCGGCGATCGCGCTGGCCGTCGCCGGGTACACCACAGCAGCCATCATCGCCGGCGTGATAGCGGGCCTGATCCTGCTCCCGTTCCTGCTCGTGGCGACGGGCGCCATAGGCACCTTCTCCCACGCCTACTGGACGCTCGCCTACCTGCGATTGACGGCCCCGCCAACCCCATCCCCCACCCCCGGATAAGTCAGGCCGGCAGACAAGCTGACATGCTGCCTCAATATCTCGCCTTCACCCGTACGGCCGCCTCGTCGATCTCACGCTCTTCTTCGGCCTGGAGCAGCCTGTTCAGGGACTCGACCGCGACCTCCAGCTGGTAGCGGCGGGGCTCGGTGGTGGTGAGGTATCTCTGCAGGAAGTTGCCTACTGCTATCGAGGGTCGGGTCTGGCCGAAGATGAACCAGGCTTCGGAGATGAGGATGAACTGGAGGATAGCGTAGCCCCACCACGCTATCAGCGGGTCGAGGAGGGCTGCGAGGATTATGTAGAGCAGGATGTTCGTCCCGCAGCGGGGGTGGATACGGCTGCTGTTTCTGGCGTTCTGGAGCGTCACCTCACCATACGTCTCGTAGGCGGCGACGGCTTTGTGTTCGGCCCCGTGGTAGCGGCCGATGGGGGTGAACTTCATAGCCGCGAAGAAGATCAGCAGGATAGGTAGGATGGGGAACGCCGCGAACAAGGCGAAGACGCCGCCAAGGGTTCCCGCCCCGCTACCGAGTTGCATCAGGCTCACAAAGAGCCAGAGGATGGCCAGCGTGGCCGCGAAGAAGAGCAGACTCCAGATAGATCCGAAGACCTGGGCGAAGACCCTGCCCCACAGAAAGAACGAACGTATTACAGGCCAGCGGGAGACGCGTTGTACGGCGGGGTTTGTGGGCCTTCGCAACACGGAGGGTTCGATCTTGATGTGGATCTCCCCCTTCCTGCGATACGCGACGCTGGTATAGTTCGGGCCGAAGAGGTCGAGCCCGTCCCACCGGGCCATCCCACCGAAGACTAGACGCCCCTCGTTTTTCTCCATCGCGACGCCTTTGGCCACAGTTCTCCCTCTTCTAGGCAAGGATCAGGCAATAAAGATTAACACGGGCGGGTCGGGGAAGGTGCCCTTCTCCGACCCGCCCGTGTCGGCACGCTCCAGCCATTGGCTTCCGCTTGTGAGCACTTCAGCAAAGAGCTGACTGGCTGAAGTGCTTGTATTCCTATTTGCAGTCCGCTCATGTCCTGGTTAGCCGCAGGAGGCCGCCCTCGCTTTCGAGTTCCCTATCCGCCAGGAACTGCGTGGTGACGCCGCCCCTCCTGAACTCCTCGTCCTCGAGCACGGCGAGGTGCAGCGGGAGGGTCGTCTCCATGCCAGAGACGGCGAACTCGTCGAGGGCCCGAATTCCCCGGCGAATCGAGGCCTCGCGGTCACGAGCGTGCACGATGAGCTTCGCAAGGAGGGAGTCGTAGTGCGAGGGCACCACGTAGCCGGCGTAGAGGTGGGAGTCGACCCTGACGCCCGGCCCGCCGGGCGGATTATAGACCTCGACAAGACCGGCCTGGGGCAGGAAGTTGCGGCTGGGGTCCTCGGCGTTGATCCTGAACTCTATCGCGTGCCCGTCGGGAGAGAGGGCATCCTCAGGGATCTCCAGACGCTCGCCCGAGACCACCTTCAGCTGTTCGGCAACGATGTCGACGCCGGAGATCATCTCCGTCACAGGATGCTCCACCTGGAGGCGGGTGTTCATCTCGATAAAGTAGAATTCTCCGTCCGCGTAGACGAACTCCACGGTCCCAGCACCCTCGTAGCCCAGGGAGCCGATCAGATCGGCCGAGGCCGCCATGAGACCCTCTCTCACGTCCCCTGGCAGGCCCGGCGCAGGCGATTCCTCGATAAGCTTCTGGTAGCGGCGCTGGATGGAGCAGTCCCTCTCGGGGAAGGTTACCGTCTCACCG
>DASTKM010000312.1:0-6721 GCA_035715885.1 Rubrobacter sp. | reverse complement strand
GTGGCGTCCTGGCCGATGGACGATGCGTCGAGCAGGTTGAGGAGATCGTCGTTCGAGTGGACTGGCTCCCCTTTCAGGCCGATGATGACGTCTCCCGGTTTAACGCCGGCCCTCTCGGCCGGGCTGTTCGGGGCTATGTTCCTCACTCCGGCGCCGCCCTCGAACTCGCCGCGCGCCTGGCGGCTCTCCACCACCACCCCGAGGTAGGCGCGGCGCACCCGCCCCTCCGTTACGAGCGTAAAGACAACGCGGCGGAACGCGCCCGAGACGGGAACGGCGAAGCCTATGCCCTGGGCGCCGCCGATGATGGCCGTGTTGATTCCGACGACCCTTGCTGAGGCGTCGGCCAGCGGCCCGCCGGAGTTGCCTGGGTTGATCGCCGCGTCGGTCTGGATAACGTTCTCTATGAGCCGGCCGCTCTCACCCCTGATAGAACGCCCGAGGGCGCTGACCACCCCCGCAGTGACGCTGCGCTGGAAGCCGAGGGGATTCCCGATCGCGACGACGAGCTGGCCGACTACTAGATCCCCCGCGTCGCCCAGCGTGGCGACCGTCGGTTCTTCTTCGGTGTCGAAGCGGACGACGGCGAGATCGCTCGGCGGATCGTCGCCGAGCATCTCTGCCGAAACCGATGACCCGTCCGAGAGCGTGACCTGTATGTCTCCGCCAGGGTTGCCAGCCCTGCGGCTACGCAGGCCGCGTACGACGTGGCTGTTGGTTATGGCGGTGGCCGAGTCGCCTTCGAGGCCGAGTATCACCCCGCTGCCGCCACCTCGTCCGTCGGGTAGGCCGACCGAGATCACAGCCGGCTCCAGTCTCTCTGTTAAGTCCCGCACCGCCCGCGAGTAGGCGTCGAGCTCCGCGTCCTCGAGCCGCGAACTTGCCGAGAGGTTCTCGAAGATCTCCATCCGCTATTTGTACCGCACCTCCGGGGCGGCGCCACCCGGAAGAACGGCCAGGTGTCGCAATACTCGGGTGAGAGGGGTGAGAGTGTGTTAGCTTTCGCCGATGGAGACGTCTGAGGCCCGCGTCATGCTCATACGCGATTCGTGAAATCGCGGTCTCCCGGTAGCTCGTCGCCCCGGAGTAGCGGCTTGACTCGTCTGAGATCGACGGATGCGCTCGTCTTGCTCTTT
Source organism: Rubrobacter sp. (assembly GCA_035715885.1). GTDB lineage: Bacteria > Actinomycetota > Rubrobacteria > Rubrobacterales > Rubrobacteraceae > Rubrobacter_D. Next base: position 5,585 of record DASTKM010000312.1, on the reverse strand, counting down.
AGCGCGGCGGCTGTGATCCTGCTCCTTCCCCTGAGAGGCCTCTCAGTAGCCTTCTCTCCCGTTGCATTCGCTGCCACCCTCGTACTCTTCACGGCGCCAGGGTTGCTCCTGTCACACTGGCTCCTCAGTGACGACATGGCGGGGCCCACCCTGGTACCCGTGGGGTTCGCTGCCAGCACCGGCATCTTCGGGCTCCTTGGTGTGCCGGCCCTGATCCTGCACCTCAGTACCGAAGATTACATCCTGGCCGCGGGAACTTTGCTCGCCGCCTTTCTCGCAGTGGCGGCGTGGAGGACGCTGCGCCCGAAGTCGCCCGTGGCGGAGTGCTCTCCCGAACAGGAGGCTATGTACGGTCCTCCGGCCGGCTGGTTGTGGGCGCCGTTCGCTTTGCTCTGCGGGGTTCTGGCCTTCGTGGGAGCCAGGAGGGTGCCTAGCAGCTACGACGATATATGGGTCTATCTGTCGTGGGTGAAGTACTTCGCGGATTCCGAGAGGCTCGCGTTGGTGGACCCTTACTTCGGCGAGAGGATCGCCGAGTTCTCCCGCGCGAAGGTGAACGGATGGTTGCTCGAGCAGGCAGCCCTCTCCCGCGTCTCTGGTCTGGACACGATCGAACTGGTGCTCAGGTACCTCACACCTACGCTCGTTGTTGTGGCCCTGTTGATGGTCTATGCCCTGGCCTTTGCCATCTCCAAGAGCGAGCGGGCCGCGGTACTCATTGCCTCTGTCTACGCCCTGTTCCACATCATCTTTATCCAGCCTTCCGTGCACAACGTCGGGGTGGAGCTGGCAGCCCGTATCTCGGAGGACAAGTACGCAGCAAGGTTCCTGATCCTACCTGTGACGCTGCTCTTCGCCTTGCTCTTCGTGGAGCGCAGGAGGTGGCGGCATCTCGGCCTCTTCACGTTCTTCTGCTGGGCTGCGATAGCCGTGCATCCTTCTGTACTACCGGCCATCGGGCTGTGCATGCTCGGCTTCGGGGTGGCCCACGTGGCGGCCAACCTGCGCCTGAGGGCGGCATGGACCGGGATGGTAGCCCTCGCGCTGGGGATGTGGAGCGTAGTGCTCGGGCCTGTGATCTTACTGTTTACGGGCAGGTCTCCGGAGGCCGTGCTGTTCTCCGCTGACATCAACGCGACGCCTCCCAAAGTGCTCGAATACACGGTATTCATAACGGAGAGCTGGAGGCATATCTACGAGCTGGGCGGCGGCTACTACATCATGCACCCCTGGTTGCTGCTCAACCCCGTGATACTTGGGACTTACGTGGTCGGTGTACCTTTCTTGCTGTGGCGGGTGAGAACGAACGTGGCCGCCCAACTCCTCCTGGGTGGTCTGGCTGTCGTGACTGTCGCAGTGTACATTCCCCCTGTCGCCACGTTCATAGGGGATCGTCTCATCGTCCCTGGCCTCCTCTGGCGTCTCGCGTGGCCAATACCGTTGCTAGCCCTGATCACTACCGGCTGGATGGTGTGGGATGCCCTCACTTACGCCGAGGCGCGCTTGAGGGAGTCCGGGATCAGACACAGCGTGATAAAGGTCCTGCCGCTGGCGCTGGTGGCCCTCCTGACGGCGGCCGCCGCGCCGCCTTCCGTAGAGAAGGCCGTAGGACTGTACCGCAAGTTCGATGTCGCGCGAACGACCAATTACGACCCTGACCCTATCTATCCCTGGATCAGGAACAGCATAGAGGACCCCAGCGTGCTGCTCGCGCGCGACAGCGCGAACAACGTCGTCCCCGCTTACTCGGCCTCGTTGAACGTGGTGAGCCAGAGGGGCGAGGGTATGATACGAGACCGCGATGAGCTGGAGAAGCTGGCAGGATCCCGCATCAACATCCCCCAACGCTACCTGGACGTACACAGCTTCTTCTTCGGCCCCACCCTGGACAGAGAGGCCTACGGCATATTGCGCCGCTACCGCGCAGATTACCTGATGGTCTACGCGGACAGCCCGCTCGACGAGCGGCTGAAGACCCTGCCTGGCTTCTCCCCAGTAGAGGAGGCACCCAGAGAGAAATACAGCCTTTACAATGTGGACCTCGAGAAGCTGGGCAAACCGGCCCGGGATTCCAACCGGCCTCGCGAGACCGCTCCGCTCGCGCCATCCTGAGGAGTCAGGACGCAGGTAGGAGTGGATCTCTGACTGAGAGATCCTTCCGCACGATTCCACCCAGAATCATATAATCCACGCCATGAGCCCCTTACCGGACCCGCGTCTCTCCGCCGCGATACTGGCCGCAAGGTCGGCCCGGTTCGCGAGCAGGTCGCTGAAGACCGGCGGAGGCTCGACGGTGCCAGGGGTAGTGGCGCGCAGGGTGGACCCAAGAGTATTGACCAAGCTCTCGCGACGGCTGCGCCTCGGGTCGGCGGCGATTACGGGCACCAACGGCAAGACGACAACGACCAGGATGGTCTCCAAAATACTCCAGACCGCCGGTGTCCGTGCCGTAAACAATACGACGGGGGCTAACCTGGTTACCGGTGTGAGTGCGGCCCTCGTCTCGGACTCGGGGCTGGCAGGGACGCCTCTCTCTCAGATGGGGCTCTTCGAGGTGGACGAGGCGAGCGTGCCGAAAGTGGCCGCGGAGGCGGAGATCGAGATCCTCGCGGTACTGAATCTGTTCAGGGACCAGCTCGACCGCTACGGGGAGCTTGCCTATACGGGCAAGGTCATAGCCTCGGCCTTCGGGGACCTGCCGCAGAGCGGCGCGGTGGTCCTGAACTCGGACGACCCTCTCGTCGCGAGTCTCGGGCGTTCTGCCAGGAGACCCGTCTTCTACGGCGTGGACGAACCTGCTCTGGACACCGGGCGTCTGCAGCACGTCGCTGACTCCAAAGACTGCCCCGTGTGCGGAACGGCCCTCGTCTACGAGACCGTATACATGGGGCATGTTGGCCTCTACGATTGTCGGCACTGCAACTTCTCGCGGCCGGAGCCAGCCTATCGCGCGAGCAGGGTGCGGCTCGAAGGAGCTAAAGGCTCAGAGTTCCAGCTCTCGACCCCGAAGGGCGAGGCTGACGTGAGAATAGGGCTCCCCGGTCTCTACAACGTCTACAACGCCCTCGCCGCTGCCGCGGTGGCCGGGGAGGCAGGGGTCGGGCTGGCGGAGATCTCCCGCGGCCTCAGGGAGTTCGGTGGGGCTTTCGGGAGGGTCGAGCGAGTACAGGCTGGGGACAGAGAGGCCTTCCTGCTGCTCATAAAGAACCCTGTTGGGTTCAACGAGATCCTGCGCACCTTCGTCACCGGCGCAGAAGCCCGCAATGTCCTGATCGCCATAAACGACAACGACGCCGACGGCCGCGATGTCTCGTGGCTCTGGGACGTGGACTTCGAGATGCTCGCCGACGCGAGGGAGGAGGGCAAAACGGATGCCGCCCCTTTCACTGTCAGCGGGATCAGGGCCGAAGACATGGCCGTACGGCTCAAGTACGCGGATCTTCCTGTTGGCCCCGTCATCCCCGACCGCGCAGAGGCCATAAAGTCTGCGCTGGCGGCCACCCCCCCAGGCGAGACGCTCTACGTACTGCCCACGTACACGGCCATGCTGGAGATCCGGCATACTCTGACCGAGATGGGCTACACTCATCCTTTCTGGGAGGATCGGTGAAAGGTTTGCGGGCTTCGCCCACAGAGGCCGCCGAGTCGCTGGGGAGTATGATCCCAGAGGGCCTCTCTACGCCCGGTGGAGATGAGGAGTAAAGGAATTGAGCGAAGACTTTGACATAGCTCTACGGAGCATTCTCGGCCAACTGGTAGAAGCACGGGAAGATCAGAACGACGCTGATAAGCGGCTCCACGACTACAGGGCCACTAAGACGCCTCCTGAAATCCCCAATGAGTTCGAGGACGTGAATGCCTTCCTCGACTACCACCACCGCAGGCAGAGCTACGAGAATCATCTCAAGCAACACGAGAACGCCCTGAATATGGCAAAAAGGGAGTACACGGCCGCTGCCGAGCAACTCCTGGTTTTCCTGCCCGATGGTGTGCCTTTACGCTACACCTACGAAGGCGAGCGGAGCGAGTTGTTTGGCGCAGAGTACGTCATGGTGCGCAAGCAGGGTGAAATCGTCATCCAGAGTCCCAGCAGGGCGACTAGCTAGCTCCGCCCCACCATCCGCCCTCGGCAAGTCATCCGTGGTGCGACGGAGCCGCCTTCAGCTGTGTAGTTTAGTCTTCCAACGGTGAGATCTCTTCAAGGTCGCCTTCCTCGAAGGCCGTATCGATACCGTCGGGATTGTTATCGAGCTGGACAAACAATTGCGGACCGTAGGTGCCAGGAGAGGTCATCGTTACGTAACCTTTCTGGCTGGCGTACTTCTGAGTAGGCGGCGATACCTCGTGGGGGATAACCCTAACGCGGTCTCCTACTCGGATCATCGCTTCAGTCTTCTCCTCCTGTGAAATACCTTCTCTAACTCCTCTAACACTACCCATTGCTCGGCTACTCCTAACAGACTGCGGCGGAGTCTGTATAGCTGAGGACGCTTGAGGAACTGCGGGTGCGGCTGAGTCAGCTAGATGAAGAGCGCCGCCGCATCTGCACTGCATTGGGGCTGAAGGCCGGTATCTGCAGCGATGGTCGCGTCGAGATCGCCGGGCACCCCGCCGGTGGTTTCTTTTCGCCAGCGGAGGAGACCCGTCAGTTGGTCGAGCGTATGATCTACGACCCCGACAGGGTAAAATGGCGCCAGGAGTGTCGTGCGCGGGTTGAGCGCCTCCTGTCCAAAGACGGTACGCAGCGATAGGGAGGTGTCATGCGACAGATCAAGCTGACCATCCACCACCTGTACGCGGACATGATGAACCTTTACGGCGACAGGGGAAACGTCATCTCCATCAAGAAGCGTTGCGAGTGGCGCGGCATTCGGGTGGAGGTCGACGACGTTGGCCTCGGAGAGCGGATAAAGCCGACCGGCTGCGACCTCTTCCTCTTCGGCGGCGGCCAGGACAGGGAACAGGCGCTGCTGGCCGAAGACCTCTCTGGCTCCAAGGGCACGGACCTGAGATCCATTGTGGAGGACGGCGGCGTGGTACTCGGGGTGTGCGGTGGCTACCAGCTCATGGGCCACTCCTACGAGACGCCCGAGGGCGAGAAGCTTCCTGGCGTCGGCATCTTCGACTTGCACACGGAGCCCAGGAAGGCTGACGAGGAGCGCATGATCGGAAACGTGCTGGTTCGGGTACGGGCACCCGAGACCGGCGAGACGCGCGAGGTCGTCGGCTTCGAGAACCACGGCGGTCGCACCTACCTCGGCGAGGACGTGAAACCTCTCGGCGTGGTCGTTGTGGGTTACGGCAACAATGGTAAAGACGGCACCGAGGGTGCGCGCAGGCTGAACGCCTACGGCACCTATCTGCACGGATCCTTACTCCCCAAGAACCCCTGGCTCACGGATCAGCTCATCCTGAGCGCCTTGCGCCAGGTGGACGAGAACTTCGAGCTCGAACCCCTGGACGATACGGTGGAGGGGCGTGCTTTCTCATCGGTGGCTGGCCGCGTGGCCGGCGGGCGGTAGGGTCAGAAGCTCTCCACCGAGGGCCGCAGGTCCAACTCCAGAGTCCAGGCGGTTCTATCTTGC
>DASTKM010000311.1:0-3376 GCA_035715885.1 Rubrobacter sp. | reverse complement strand
CCTGCCCCACGAGGACTTCGACACTATAGGCGGCTATATCCTCGGCTCCCTTGGACGTCCCCCCGAGAGCGGTGACACCGTCGAGGCCGACGGCGTTACCATGCAGGTAAAGAGCGTCGACGGCCCACGCGTCTCCATGCTCACCCTCCAACGGAACGAAGACTCCTAGGCTCTGCAGTAGAGTACCCCGAAACCAATCTGAATCTCGCAATTGGATGATCGACGAGGTGATGTTCCGCTAATGAGGCTAGAGACGTTCGAGAGGGGTTGCCTCTCGAGACCGGCGTTCGAAGTCCTCTCATGAAAACCCTGTGCGGCTCTCTTTAGCAACGTCGAACCCCCCCTGGTAACATTTCACGGCTGTTGGTCGGAGATCGGCGGTCGCTTTGCAGATGGAGTACGACATCGAGGCGCTTACGGGCGGGGCTTTGGCCTCCATCTGGTCCTGGGTGCAGGGGAAGATCCCCGCTGGCGTCGAGATCTTCGACGCCCACGCTCACATCGGGACCGACATCGACGGCAGGACGATGACCGGAGACGGAATGCGCGACCGCATGGAGGCTGCAGGGGTGAAGAAGAGCATCGTCTTCCCCCTGAACGACCCTAACGCCCGCGACGACTACTCGGGCCCGAACGATGTCGTCTGGAACGCTTACGAGGCGTTCCCATCCTATTTCGTACCCTTCTTTCGGCTCAACCCGCACCTGGATTACGACAGGGAGTTCGGGCGCTGCGTGGAGCGCGGCTTTATGGGTCTCAAGCTCCATCCCGTCTCGCAGAAGTTCGAACTCGACGACCTAAGAGTCGTGCGCCTGTTCGGGATGGCGGCGGCTATAGACCTACCGGTGCTCATCCATGCCGGCTTTGCCATGCAGAGGATCGTCGAGCCGCTGCTTCCAACAGTCGACACGCATCCCGGACTGCGCCTGATCCTCGGCCACTCGGCGATGGTCGAGGTGCTCTGCGCCGCGCGCGCCTTCGAGGGGCACCCGAACGTACTGTTCGAGACCTCCGTCGTGCAGGCCAAAGACCTGTACGAGCTCTGCTCTTCTATCGACTCTTCCCGCATCGTTTACGGGTCGGACATACCCTACGGCGACCTGCCATCGACGCTGCACGCCATCCTCGCGGCGGCCGAGGCCGCTGGGGTGCCTGAGGAGGCCCTGCCTGGGATACTCTCGGAGAACATCAGGCGGTGGTTCCCGTGAAGGCGGGGGAGAGGTCCGGCGCGGCGCTGAGGACGGCGCACCTGCTCAGGATCGACAGCTACATGGACACCGCGATCATCGCGATGTGGACAGCGAGCCCGAGGACCGACACCATGCTCGGCATGGTCGAAGCGAGCCTGCGGGGTGGGAGTCCCTGTGGCGAAGACGACGAACTGATCGAGAAGCTCCGCGCCCTCGTCAGGGAGGGACGCGAGTACCTGGCAGGCGACGAGTTCTCCGTCGCGATGGGCCGTATGCGGGTGGCCCATGATCTGCTGTCTCTCCACATCATCCGCCTATCGGATGAGTAGCCAGGTCCCAGGCGACGCCGGTCTGCCCGAAGACGCACCCCTCGCCACCGTCACGCGTGGCCCGCTCGTCGAGAGCGTCCACCGGGGGCGTCTCGCCATCTGCGACCCCGATGGCAAGGTACTCCAGGCCGTTGGCGATCCCGAAGCCTCCATCTACGCCCGCTCCTCGGCCAAGCCGTTCCAGGCGCTCCCGCTCGTCCTCTCGGGGGCCGCCGACGCCTTCGGGTTGACGGACAGAGAGCTCGCCGTAGTCTGCGCCTCGCACAACGCCGAGGAGCCTCACATCGCCGCCGTCAAATCTATCCTGGAGAAGGCCGGCCTGATGGAGGACGACCTGCAGAGCGGCGCCCATCTGCCGCTGCACGAACCCGAGGCCGAAAGGCTGATCCGCAGGGGCGAAGAGCCGCGTCCGATCCACGGAAACTGCTCTGGCAAGCACGCGGGGATGCTCGCCGTCTGCGTCTACGAGGGCTACGAGACCGCCACATACCGCGACCCCGCCCACCCGCTCCAACGCCGCATACTCGGTCTCATCGCCCAAGTTTGCGGCCTCCGTGAAGACGAGGTGCTCGTCGCCGGCGACAACTGCGGCGTCCCCGCCTTCGCCCTGCCGCTGCGTAGCTTCGCAACAGGCCTCGCCCGCCTCGCCACAGGGAACGACCTCCCCGACGAACTCGCGCTTGCGGCCCTGCGCATAGGGGGCGCGATGCGGGCGCATCCCTTTATGGTCGCGGGCACAGGAAGGTTCGACACGGACCTCATGGTCTCGACTGACCTCATAGTCAAGGGCGGGGCCGAGGCCGTGCTCGCCGCCGGGAGCCAGGACGGCTGGGGCATGGCACTGAAGATCTCAGACGGCTCGGTCAGGGCCGTGCGGCCAGCGGCGCTCGCCGCTCTGGGCGGCATGGGCGTCGAAGTGCCCGAGGCGGTCTCCGACGTGCGTGGCCTGCACGACGAGAAGGTCGGTGAGATCAGGCCTGTGACCCAGGTTCATACAGACTCCGCGTGATCACTTCCGCGGTGTACGGTCTCGCAACTCATATCCCCTTACGCCCAGCATGAAAGCGTCATACCCGCGCAAGCGGGAATCCACTGCGGCAAGATCTTTGTACTTCCAACATCAAGCGATCTGCCGGTTTACGCATCAGGGATGGATGACGTAGACCAGATGGTGTCGGACGGGCGACTGCCGTCCGGGTAGGCCCGAGTCACTGTACCATAGGCCCATGAAGCTGACGACGGAGATCCTCGAGGCGTGCTACAGAGCCGGCGCTTTCCCGATGGCGGATGCCTTTGGGCGCATCGGGTTCTACCGCTCGAACCCTCGAAGCGTGCTGGAGTTCGAAGACCTGCACGTCCCCCGCTCACTGGGGCGTGTGATCCGCAAAGAGACCTTCGAAGTGCGTGTGGACGAGGACTTCGATGGTGTCATAAGGGCGTGCGCCGACAGGAAGGAGACCTGGATCAACTCGGAGATCATCGACGCTTACATCAGGCTGCACCACGCAGACAAAGCTCACAGCGTCGAGGCGTACGCCGGAGGTGAGCTTGCAGGCGGACTCTACGGGGTCACTCTTGGCGGTGCCTTCATGGGCGAGTCGATGTTCACCCGCATAAGGGACGCCTCCAAAGTCTGCTTGGTCTACCTGGTGAACCGGCTGCAGGAGCGCGGTTACGAGCTTCTCGACTGCCAGATCCAGAACCCCCACCTCGCCCGGCTGGGGGCGCGTGAGATCCCCGAGCACGAGTACCTGCGGCGCTTGCAGCACGCCCTGAGCCTGGAGTGCTCCTTTGTATAGAGGGGTCACTTTCGGGTCGGCGCTAGCCGCGTGGTAAGCTAGCCCCATGGATATACGA
>DASTKM010000310.1:0-5213 GCA_035715885.1 Rubrobacter sp. | reverse complement strand
GCAAGCGGCTTGCTGACTTGCTTTTTTCGCGGAATGCGGGGGAATCGAACCGCCACGGCCGCACTTACGGTCGCAAACCGGTTTTGAAGACCGGCCGGGCCACCAGGCCCACGCATTCCTGGTTCGGCGGGTAGAGTTTATAACATCGCCTGCCTGTGGCGGCGGGTGAGGACTCTTACGTCGCCCGTACGGCTGGTGACGCCGCGGGTGTCGGAGTATTCGAGCCAGGCCTGGGCGTACTTGCGGCTGGTGCCGAGGCTGTCGCGGAGTCCGGCAAGTGAGATCTCACCTTCTTCCCTGCAGATGGTCTTTATCCGCTCTAATACCGACTCGGCTACCAGACGCGCGGCGAAGAGCGAGGTCCCTAGCTCGACGGCGTCCCCGCGCTTGAGGAGCAGACGCATCGCCGGTGTCGGCTCTGCCGTGGGAGGTTGTGGCCCGGCGGCTTGCAAGGCATCGAGTAACTGCTCGGCCTCGCGCTCCAGCTCGGGGGGCACCCTGTGCGCGTTCGTCAGACTGACGCCTGTATCGGTCACCGTTACCGCTTCGATCTCCATTTCTGCGAGCAGGGCGTCAGAGAGCGGAGTCGAAAGATCCATTGCTGTGCGGGCCTCGGCGATGGTGAGTTCGGGGCTCTCGGGACGTTCGGCGGCCCTACGTTCTAAGGCTTCGAGAAGCCGCTCTCGCGCCGCTGAGATGTCGCTGGCTGCGGCGTGGATCTCCCCTATGGTCTCTACCCCGGCGCTGGTTTCGACCGCTCGAGACACTTCGTCCGCCGAGAATCCTAGGACCAGCGAGAGTTCATCTGTGGTCATGCCCTCACCGGGTCTGTGGGCCAGGGCGAGTGGGACAGCCTTTGTAGCGTCGCCGCTTTCGAGGGCCTCGAGCCATGATGGATCGAGGCGGCGCCCCGTCGCTGATGGGTCGAGAACGGTGCCGCCGCCGATAGTGATCCCGTCCATGGAGCGCAGCACGAAGCGGTCGCCCCTGAGCGTGACTAACGGCTCGTCGAGTCTCAGGCGGGCGAGGGCTCTGGCTCCAGGCTCAAGTTCCTCGCGGTCCGTCAGGCGAACGCGGGCGTTCGTGGAACGTGTCCCGTGGTGCAGCCTTACGCGGATGCCGTGGGCGCGGGGTTTCGCGCCCTCAAGGAGGCGGACGCGGACGTCGAGATCGCGGCTCGTGGGCACGGGGTACGAGAGCAGGACGTCACCCGCTTCGATCTCCGAGGCTTCGACGCCCGTGAGGTCGAGGGCCGTACGTGCCCCGGCGTAGGCGACCTCGGCGGGGTGACCGTGGTTCTGTACGCCACGCACCCGCGGGCGCAGGCCCGTAGGAGTGTACAGAACGTCGCCTGGACGAATCTCCCCGCTCCACAACGTCCCCGTCACAACGACCCCTATACCCTTGAGCACGAAAGAGCGGTCCACGGGCAGGCGTGCCAGATCGTCCTTGCGCCTGTCCGCCGTTTCCCCGGCCAACGCGTCCAGCGCCAGCAGCAGATCCTCGACGCCCTCACCGGTCGCGCCGCTCACATGGATTACAGGAGCACTGATGTCCCTCGACTCCAGCAGCTCCTCGACCTCCAGGGCGGCCAGCTCCACGGTCTCCTGGTCCACGGCATCGACTTTCGAGAGCGCGACGACCCCCTGCTCGACACCGAGGATCCGCAGGATGTCCAGGTGCTCGATCGTCTGGGGCATGACGCCGTCGTCGGCGGCGACGACGAGCAGGAAGGCGTCGACCCCAGTGGCCCCCGAGACCATGTTCTTGACGAAGCGCTCGTGACCGGGCACGTCGACCAGGCTGGCCCGCCTTCCGCTCGGAAGGTCAAGCTCCGCGTACCCCGGCACGATGGAGATTCCCCTGCGGTGTTCCTCTTCCAGACGGTCGGTATCCGTGCCCGTCATGTAACGGACGAGCGTGGTCTTGCCGTGGTCCACATGCCCCGCCGTCCCTATGGTTAGGGAGATCCTGTGCTCGCCTGCCTCAAACACGCGCGTCCCTGAGTGCCCCGATCACGGCCTCCTCGTCACCGGGCAGGAGGGTCCGTACGTCCAGCCATAACCTCCCCTCACGCACAAGGCCAATTACGGGTGGCTCTCCGGCGCGCAGGTTCCCGGCCAGGGCTTCAGGGTCGGTCCCGCCCAGCCTTACGGCGAAGGAGGGAATCTCGTGTGTCGGCAGCGTACCCCCGCCGCTGCGGGCTACAGAAGGCGTCACGTCCACCTCGAGGCCAGGCGCGTTGTGCCTGAGGTTCTCGGCGAGGTGGGTGGCCCTTTGTTCTATCTCGGGGACCGGGGTTCGTATCATACTGAGGGTCGGGAGATCGTGTTCGGCGGTGCCATCGAGATAAGAGTTCAGCGTCGCTTCCAGGGCGGCGAGGCACAGCTTGTCGGCGCGGAGAGCGCGGGCGAGGGGATGGTGGCGCATGGCGGAGGTCCAACGCGAAGCTCCTACCGATATCCCTGCCTGCGGCCCGCCGAGGAGTTTGTCTCCCGAGAAGATTGCGAGGTCAGCGCCATCTCTCAGGGTATGCTGCACCCGTGGTTCTTCACCCACGGGTAAGAGCGCACCGCTGCCGACATCAGCGATGATCGGGAGTCCAAGAGACGAGAGCTCCTGGACCCCTACCGACTCTGTGAAGCCGACCGTCTCGAAGTTGCTGGGATGGACCCAGAGGACCGCGCCGGTGTTCTCGGTTACGGCGTTCTCATAATCCGAGAGCCTGGTACGGTTCGTGGTTCCGACCTCCCTGAGCCGCGCGCCGGAGAGGGTGAGCACCTCTGGGATTCGGAATCCGCCCCCGATCTCGATCAGCTGGCCGCGAGAGACGATCACCTCGGGGACCTCAGTGGCCTTCGAAGCGACGACCGCGGCTAGCGCAAGCAACGTCGCCCCCGCACAATTGTTGACGACGAGCGCGTCCTCGGCGCCGGTCAGTTCCCTGAGGAGCGACACCGCGTGGTCGTAGCGCGAGCCTCTAGAGCCGGAGCGGAGATCGTACTCCAGGTTGGAGTAGCCGGTGGCCGCATCGTAGGCCGCCAGAGCCGCCCGCTCGGAGAGTACCGAGCGCCCCAGGTTGGTGTGAAGGATCACGCCTGTTGCGTTGACGACGCGCCTCAGACCTCTACCTGTTAGGATCCTAGAGGCTGCTTCTGCGACGACCCTCTCCGAGACCTCCGGCCTTTCTCCCGCGACGATCTGGCGCCGCAGGCCTCCGAGGGCCTCGCGAACGGCCGCCGTCGCCGAAGCCCTGCCGTGTCGGGCGGCGAGCGTCCGTCCCGACGGGTCGCGCATCACGGCGTCTACCGCGGGGAGGCTCCTTAGTAGATCCCTCTTCCCCGTCTCCATCATGCGCCGCCAAGTATAACCTTGCAGCATGGGCGCTGTGCTAAACTTGCGCCGTCGAAGCTCGGAAGAGCCGGAAGGAAGCTGCTTTTGGGCCAGGGAACCACCAAATTCGTTGTCGGGGCGACCGTCGGGGCCGTCGGCGGTTTCGCCGTCGGAGCCTTCGCGAGCACAACGACCGCGCGGTCGGCCCGCCAGTCGGTGCTCGGCGGGCTGGACGTCTCCGCACGTTTCTTGGGAAGGACCGTGGTCCAGGCCGTGGATGGTCTCGGGTCCGTTCTGGAATCCGGTTATACCCGCATCCGTGGTCGTGAGAAGTATCTCGAACACGAAATAGACGAGCTCAGGGAGCAGATCGCACGCCTACAGCAACGAATAGATTAGCGGGGTTTGAAGGGTTTGCCCTTCCAAAGCCCGCGCTTGTCAGCATTTTAGCAAGTCGTTCTGTAGCTTCGCCAAGAGCGTAGAACCCGATTGCCGCTGGTAGCGGTTCGTCGTACGCGGCAGGGCAAGGTTCGGAACGGGAGAAGCTGAGATGCTGACAAGGGAGGGCCTCAAAGGCCCGTAGCGTGCTGACGAGCGTAGGCCCTAAGGGCCGGAGCGTGCTTTCAAGCGCCGAAGAACCGGCGCAGCCAGTCGGGCAGGCTTGTGTGTTCGTCCGTGGCCCGCTTGTAGTCAGCGAGATCGTCAGGGTGTACCGGGATGCCAGACTCGCCGAGGAGGGCGACGGCGTCTTTCAGCCGCGCCTCGGGTGTACCGTCGGAGAATGCGGCCTCGACCAGGTAGTTGCCGTTCCAGCGGACGCGGTAGATGCGAAGGCCTGCCAGCTCGTCTTGTGTAAAGCGCCGGTCGAGGTCTGAGGCCGCGGCCCTGGCCTCCTCCTCGCGGGCGAACTCGTAGCCCAGAGTAGAGGATTGCGGCGCTGACCATTCCTCCATCTCAGGACGGTCCAAGCCTCGACATCCAGAGGCCTGGATCGCGAACCTCTTCGAGTGAGGGAAGGTTCTCGGGCCTCTCCCAGGCACGGTTCAGGCCCTCCATCCCCTGGCGCTTGACCACGGCGTCGGCGAACGCTTCGCCGAGCCTGTACTGCTCCAGCTTGACGTCGAGGCCCGTCAGGCGAAAGACGGCGGTCTCGAGCGGTGGGCGGTGGGCCCTGCTCTTGGCCATGCGCGCCTTCAGGTCCTCGTAGTGGGGTACCAGGCCCTTGCCCACGTGGTGCATCACGTAGTCCGAGTAGCCCTCGATCACCGACATGGCAGCCTGCATCCTGTCGAAGGACTCGCGCTGGGAGCGGCTCATCAGCAGCTCTACCGACCGTCCGCCTGTCCTCATGTTTCCCGAGAGGCGTCGTAGCATCTCACGCAGCCCGAGCCGCTCGGCGAGCGGTGAGATCAAGCTCTCCATAAGCTCCCCGAGGTGCCTGCGTAGCCAGGGATATCCCTCGAACTGGAGCGCATGGGTCATCTCGTGCAGCACGATCCAGAGCCGCAGCCCGTCGACTGGCACCCCGAGCCTTCCTGCGGCCGAGACTATGTTCCCGTCGAGGAAGAAGACTTTGCCAGGCTCTCCGGCCCGCCCAGGTGTGAGCAGCGGCCCTGTATCGTACTGTCCCAGAACCCGCGAGGAGAGGAAGCCGAGCAGGAGCCCTACCTGGGCCGTCAACGTCACGCCTCCGACGGCCCAAGTAAGGTCGCCGGCTCCGGCTGCGGCGCGCTGCACGACAGGCTCCATCAGCCTCCCGAAGCCCTCGATGTTGAAGTCGATCCACTCTGCCCTGTTCGCGATCCTTAGCTGGCGGCCGCCTGGAGGTCCCTGTGGCAGCTCGATACCCGTAAACTTCGAGAGCGGGTCGATGGTATTCT
>DASTKM010000309.1:0-4054 GCA_035715885.1 Rubrobacter sp. | reverse complement strand
CGAGCACGCCGTTGGCTCCAGCGCCTACGTGACGGACATGACGGCGGCCGTCGCCCTGCCCGTGGTCCAGGGACCGCGTTCGCGTGCTTTCCTCAAGACCTTGGTCGAAGGCGTGGACCTCGACGAGCTAAGGTTCTTCCGGTTCGCGCCGTGCCGGATCGGGGACGTGGAGGTGCTCATCTCACGTTCGGGTTACACCGGAGAGCTTGGCTACGAGCTATACACGCCCGCGGATCAGGCCCCCCCGCTGTGGGAGCATATCCTGCAGGCATCTCAAGGGTTCAACCTGAAGCCCTACGGACTCGAGGCCATGCAGTCTCTGCGCATCGAGAAGAGCCTTCCTCTCTACGGCCCAGACATAAGCGAGGAATACACCCCCTTCCACGTGGGTCTGGGTCGGTGGGTCCGATTCGAGAAGCGCGACTTCGTCGGCCGAGAGGCCCTGCTGCGGGTCCAGGAACGTGGCCTGCAGAGACGCTGGGTCGGCCTGACTCTCGAGAGCGAGGCCCCCGCCGCAGCGGGCGCCGGGGTCTACGGCATCGCTGATGTTGCCACCTTCAGGGAAGTCGTGGAGACCGGGGCCGAGGCGGGCGAGCACGAGGACGAGTTCATGCCCGGCGAACGGCAGGTGGGGCGCGTCACCTCGAGCGCCATGGGGCACACCGTCGGTAGGATGCTTGCCATGGCCTACGTGGACACCGCCCACTCCTGGCCCGGCAACAATCTGATCGTCGAGCTTGGCGGCAGGCCCATCCCCGCCAGGGTCGCCCAGACGCCCTTCTTCGACCCGGAGAATGCCCGTGTCAGGGCCAGATCTGATGAAGACGACAAGCTCTCCGAACTGGTCCCCGAGCCGGCGCGGCTGACGAACGCCAGACCCAGGACGCCTGTGAGACAGTCTCCGAACGGGAACACCAGATAGTGAACGTTCGGTACTCCGGTCGCTACGACGTTATCGTCGTAGGCGTGGGGGGGATGGGCAGCGCCACCGCCTACCACCTCGCTAGGAGGGGCAGGCGGGTGCTTGGTCTGGAGCGGTTCGGCATCCCGCACGCGATGGGTTCCTCACACGGTCATACGCGCATCATCCGCCTGGCCTACTACGAGGACCCCTCCTACGTGCTGCTCCTCAGGCGCGCCTACGAGCTGTGGCGTGAGATCCAGGGCAAGGCCGGCGAGAAGCTCCTGCACATCACGGGCTCCATTGATGCCGGACCGGAGGAATCCTGGGTCTTCAAGGGCTCGTGGGAGTCCTGCAAGCTCCACGACCTCCCTCACGAGGTACTGACAGGCGCGGAGCTCGGGCGGCGCTATCCTGGCTATCATCTTCCCCCTGAGCACCTCGCGCTCATCCAGCCCGAGGGAGGTTTCCTAACGCCGGAGCGGTGCATCGTCTCCTACGTGATGGCGGCGCAATCCCTGGGGGCCGAGATCCACGGCCACGAGCGAGTCCTCGAGTGGGTCCCGCTTGAGGGAGGAGTGCGCGTCCGCACCGACCGCGGCACTTACGAGGCCGACAGGCTCGTGATGACCGCCGGTGCCTGGAATGGGGATCTCCTCGACGTCCTCGACGGGCTCGCCGTGCCAGAGAGGCAGGTCCTCGCCTGGCTGCAGCCGGTCAGGCCGGATCTTTTCCGGCCTGATACCTTCCCTGTCTTCAACCTGCTCGTGGATGAAGGCCGTTTCTACGGCTTCCCTGTTTTCGGCGTGCCCGGCTTCAAGTTCGGCAAGTACTTCCACCTGGGCGAGTCCGGCGGTGCTGAGGAGATCGACCGCCAGCCCCACGACTACGACGAGCAGCTCCTCAGGAGCTTCGCCGAACGATACTTCCCCGACGGCTGCGGCCCGACGATGGATTTGCAGACCTGCATGTTCACCAACACACCGGATCACCACTTCGTTATAGACCTGCACCCTGACTACCCTCAGGTCTCTATCGCCTCGCCCTGCTCAGGGCACGGCTTCAAGTTCGCCAGCGTCGTAGGTGAGATCATGGCCGACCTGGCCGAGAAAGGGTTTACCCGTCACGATATCGGCCTCTTCCGCCTCGACCGCCTGAGGCGACAGGCAACCGGATATCAGTCGAGCCAGCCAACCAGCGCCGGGCAACCGGCGGAGCAGCCCGACGGTCGTCCTCGCTCTTTTACCAGGATGGGAGACATAAGAACGTTCTGGTAGCCGCGGGCTAGTCTCTCGCCAACAGGACGCCGCCAAAGCAGATCACGAGCCCCACAACAGCGAGAAGACCCACGCGCTCTCCGAACATCAGGTAGGCCCAGACCATGGTGGTTGGGGGTGTTAGGTAGATGAGGCTGCTCACCCTGGCCACGCTGCTCAACTTCAGGTTCAGCCAATAGAAGCCGTAACCCCCAAACGTGGAGAAAACGACGAACCAGGCGACAGCACCCCAGAATAGCAACCCACCCGCCGGCTCCAGCCCACCCCAGAACAGTGCCAGCCCAGCGAACAACAGGGCGCTGGCGGCGCACTGGATCCCCAACACCACGTCCATAGGCGCCTCGAGAGCGCTTCTTCGCAGATTCTCCCTTCGCTCCACCAGCGTGGCCGCCACCAGGCCAGCCATCCCCACAAAGGGCATGACGTAGGCCCACAACGGCGCCTCGGCACCCACCCGTACGTCGCCGCCAACCACCAAGGCGACCCCGACGAGGCCAACGGCCAGTCCTGCCCACTGCTGCCTGCCTACGTGCTCACCCAATACGGGACCAGCGAGGGCCGCGGCCAAGAGGGGTTGGAGGGCGGCGATGAGGGCCGTGGTGCCCGCGGTGACTCCGAACTCCACCGCCCCGACCACACCCGTCAGGTATACGCCCTGTGCGAGTAACCCCACAACACCCTGCACGGCTATCTCCCTCAACCCAGGCCATCGCCGCCGGAGCAGGAGGATGCCTACCAGAAGCAGCCCCGCGGCGAGCAGGAACCTCCAGACCATGAGCGTCGGGGTACCGGCCTCGGGCGTGCCAAGACTCGCGCCGATGAAGCCCGAGCTCCACATCACGACGAAGCCGGCCTCGGTAAGATGGCGGCGCTTGCCAATCCCAGCGCTCATGAAGGTACCACGCTCCATTCGCGTCGTAGTCTCTTCCAATTAGTAAACAGACCGGTATGTATAGTAACTGATTAGACCTGGTTTGTAAACATACTGGTTGGTATACTTTGTGAGAGGAACACCGAAGACGAAGGTGGACGTAGACATGGGACGCACGAGTAGAGTGGGACGTTCGAAAACACCGGCGGCGGACCGCATACTGCGGGCCGCCTCTGAGATGTTCTACCGGGAAGGCATAAGGGCTGTCGGAGTCGACGCCATTGCTGCGGGGGCCGACGTCACCAAGAAGACCCTCTACGAGAAGTTCGGCTCCAAGGACAGGCTGGTGGCAGCCTATCTGCGCGCGCGGGACGAGCGGTGGCGGTCGTGGTTGGTGGGCGTTGTGGAGCGTCGGGGAGGCACTGCGGGGGAGCGACTGCTCTCTACGTTCGATGCCCTCGAGGAGTGGATGGAACGCGAGAACCCCAGGGGTTGCGGTTTCGTGAACGCCGCGGCGGAGCTACCACACGCTGACCATCCCGCGCGGGTGGTGGTGATGGAGCAGAAGATGTGGATGCGTGAATACCTGGCTGAGCTCGCCGTCGAGGGTGGCGCCGATAATCCGGAGGATTTGGCAGAGCGGCTTGTGATTCTCCACGAGGGAGCCACCGTCGCCTACTCGTTGGGGATGGCCGAAGACGCTGCGCAAAAGGCCAGGCAGATCGCCGCACATCTCGTCGCCGATCTTCAGTAGTAAGGAAGCGGACCAGGTTCCTCCTCACAAACCCGAGACCACGCCTACGCGGCGCTCTTCGGTGTCTTTGCTAGCCATCTTACACACAACGATGGTAAGGAAGGCAGGGTGTGCGGCACGATCTCCAGGGTCAGGCTCTACCGGCGGAGGCACGAGCCGGGCGAGTAGCGCGGAGTCTCCGAGCGCCGGGTGGACCGAGCCGGGATACATAAGGTAGTGTAGGATCTGCGCTTATGTGCGCCGTAGTCCGC
>DASTKM010000308.1:0-8165 GCA_035715885.1 Rubrobacter sp. | reverse complement strand
TGACAAGTACTCGATGGGCGAGGAGAAGACGCTCATCAAGAACATCTTCAACGAGGACAAGGGGAAGTGGGTGCCGCGCCGTGTAGAGTTGCCCGACGGCAACAAGCGACCCGGTCTTCCGCTCGACGCCGGGCACATCGTAAACAACACCGAGACGCTCCTGAACATCTACAACGCGTTCTTCCTTGGCAAGCCGGTGACGACCAAATACCTCCAGGTCTTCGGTCCCGAGCTGGAACTCGAGCTCTTCGAGGCGCCGCTCGGGTCGTCCGCCACGGAGCTCTTGAAGCTCTCTGGCGTGGACGCCGAGGCCGAAGCCGGCAACCTCTCTGTTATCGACGGCGGGCCATACCTGAACGAGATGGGGATAGAGTCGCTAGGCGAGAGTGACGCCTACGTCAGGCGCACCACGAACGGCTTCCTCGTCATCCCCAAGGGCGTCGCCTCCAAGGAGTACGCGAACATCAAGACCAGGCGCCCCGAGGGCGTCACCTCGCTGGTGGGCAAGGTCAGCGCGGTGAGCATCCCGCTCGGCGGCAGGTTCCTCAAGCCTGCAACTGCGCTCGTCTCCGAGGGGGACGAGGTCTCCTTCGGGCAGAAGATAGGCGAGCCTGTCGATGAGGGCTTCTCTATCGGCGTATGGTCCAGTATGGACGGCCCCATCTCATCCATCGAGGAGGACATAGTCCAGATCTCCGGCGGCGCAGTCACGAAGGAGGAAACCAGGGCCGAGACAGAGGCCGAGGCGACGAGGTAGGTTAGAGGTGTCAGCCTTCAGGTAGGGCTTTTCTACACGTGATGCGTGCGCGACAGCGTACCGCCTGAAGACTGTAACCTATTCGCCTTCCTTGCGCGGCAGGAGGTTCTGGGCCTGTCCGTAGAGGCGGGAGCGCAGGTCCTCGAAGGTGATGCCGTTCAGAGACGGCAACTCGAAGTCTTTGAGCATTCGCGTCAGGACGCCGCTGCCACCGAGCTCGATCCACTCCTCAACCCTCATCTTTGCCAGCGTCTCGACGACCCTGACCCAACGCACCGGGGCGACCATCTGATCCTTGAGCGCCCCCTTGACGGCGTCGGCCTTGGTGAGCACAGCACCATCCATGGCGCTGACGATCGGGACCTGTGGCGCGTGGAACTCGACGGAATCGAGGACCCCCCGCATCTTCTCACCGGCCGCCGCCACGTACGGAGAGTGGGCGGCGAAGGAGACGTTCAGCGGGATCTTGCGTCCTCTGATCTTGGAGACGGCGTCCCCGAGGGCGTCGCGCAGTCCGGAGACTACCGTCTGGCGAGGTGAGTTGTAGTTGGCGACCACAGGGCCACCAGGCGCGCCGAGCGCCTTCTCGACCTCGGCGGGGTCAGTCTTTAGTATCGCGACCATCCCGCCAGGACACTCTCTGGCCGCTTCGGAGAGGAAGTGGTCGCGCTGCGCCACAAGCCAGAGGCCAGTGTCGAAGTCGAAGCAACCAGCCGCGTACGCCGCGCCGTATTCGCCCAGCGAGTGCCCGGCCACCACGTCGGGACGCACATTCATAGTGCGGCTCTCGTCGGCGTCGCGCGCCGCGCGGACGAAGATCTTGACCTGTTCGGGTATGCGCTCCCCGACGACGCGCTGGATCTCCGGCACCATCTCGGGCTCGGGTTCTGCTACTCCGCCCCCCTGCCCCGGAAACACGAACGCCCTCATCTCTGCTCGCCAGTCCTCGATATCACTCGGAGATACAATCCTACCCTGAAGGAGTAGAGAAACGTTGTACCACAACAATGTACGTTTTGATAGTGCTCTGCGACTTCGAGATCCCGGCACGCCTGTTCGTAGCTCTTCCCTGTCGATCTCGGGCGCTCGTCACCTGGTTCCATGGGCTATGGTGTCAGGATTCGTAGGGTTCCGGGCAGTACCTGCGCCTTGAAGTGGCGGGTGCGCGCAAGCATCTCACCGTCTACGTGCGCCGGTACTTCTTCGGAGAGTTCTATCTCGACCTCCCGTGCGCGGGCAGTATGCACCTTCCGACGCTTTGAGAGAGTGCCCCGTAACGCCGCCGGTATGAGCCGCAGAACCTCGGCCCGGCTTACCTCCTCGGACCAGATCACATCGAATAGGCCGTCGTCCAGTACCGCCCCAGGCGCGAGCCGGAACAGCGAGCCGTACGTGGTGCCAAGGGCCACAGCGACGAGTATGGTCTTGGCCTCGACGACCTCGCTGTCGATGACGAGCCTGGCCTCATGGCACCGAAAATCCTTGAGTAATCGCCCGACCGACCACAGGTACCGTCCTGTCCCCCCGAGATACGCAGGCGCCCGGGCGGCTCCGGCAGCCACCTCGGCATCGAAGCCGATACCGAGGCCGTTGTTGAATGGGATCCCGTCGACCTCTGCCGTATCCACTACTCGAACGTTCCCTCCGACGAGTACCTCCAGCGCCCGCCTGAGCCCCGTGCCTACCCCCAGAGCCTTGACGTAGTCGTTGCCGCTACCAGCGGGCAGCACGCCCATGATCCGGCCCGTTCCGGCGCACGCTGCCGCCACCTCGTGAATCGTCCCGTCTCCACCGACCGCCACTACAGATACCTCCTCGGGCAGCCCTCGCACGATGCTGCCCGCGTGGCCAGGCCCCTGCGTAACGTGCCAGACAGGCAGCACCCCTTGCTCCTCGAAGAACCGCGAGACGGACGCCCGTAGCCCTCCCGCACGTCCCTTGCCGGCCGACGGATTGAGGACCAGATGTGCCTCTCCTCCGAAGGAGAACATAGCCGGAAAATACCAGAACCGCAGTCCAGCGGCCCGGCCGGAAGGTCGTTCAAGCTCGACTCGAGGTGTAGGTTGCGACGAAAGCTGGCCTATACTAGCCAGGTCGAAGTAACGGTCCAGGGGCGGAGTTCGCAGAGACGGGACGACCGTACAGAGACTTCTATGCAGGTAGAATAGGGACCTGGTCTCTTCCGAAGACTTACCGAGGGCCATTCGAAGGTCCCTGCCACTATAGACTTCCATTTAACATAGAGTTAAAGTCCAGGTACAGAGGGACTTCGTGCTCTATGTGAGAGTCGCGCAAGGTTGGGAAAGGAGTAATAATACTATTCCATATGGCTGACCAGATCGAAGATTGCCTGCACTCGGAGGGCTTGAGGGCTACTTCTGGATCCGAATACTGCTGTCCTTTATGTGAGGAGTGCCTGGATCTCGACGGCGTTAGCCGGTGGGTTCATGAGGCCGAGAGGAGCCGGGATGAGGCTTACTCTATGGTCGAAGGTGACGGGTTCGGCGAGATAGTACGCCAGGAATTACAGCGGGAAGTCTACCGACGACGGAGGGTAATGTATGAGTTAGAGAACGTGCCCCGGGTAGTGACGGCGAGGCCGGAGATGATCCTTGTAATTCACGATGCTGTCGATGCTTCTTATGAGTGCCGCATCTTCTACAAGGAGCCGCGACCGGCGGGAGTTGTGGAGCAGGTAAGCGTTGGGGCGGTACTCGACAGAATCCTGGAGCTTCACTCCAACCCCGATCCTGTCGTAAGGCTGATCTCCGAGAAGATCGAGGAGTTTCACGTCTTCCGCTCGAAGCTCTCCGAAGATGGGGAGCCTGCGCCAGAGCGCAGGGTATTCTACGCGAACGAGCTCTGAAACCCCTGAGGCGCTGGCGTAGGCGTCAAGCAACGGCTAGAATTGACCGCCAGATGGATACCTATCTAAGAGGCTCGGTCGCATGAGCGGGAGTACCTTTATTGCCCTGGTCGTAATGATCCTGATCCTGCTCTTCATCATAATGTCCATCGGGCCTCTGGTTACCGCCTTCTAGAAGGAGTAGGTCTCGAGGACGGAGTAGCTGACACCGCCCTCTCCTGACACGCTCTCCACCAGATCCACGCCGGATACTTTAAAGCGGAGCGCCGGCAGGGATACGCTTCCGCCTTCGAGCTTGGCCTGGCGGCCCCGTGCCCTGCCGAGGGTCAGGTGGGGCACGTAGGACCGTTGCTCTCGCCCGAATCCGGCGGGCTCGAGGAGATCGTCAACGCTCTGGGCCACCGCGCGCAGCGGCCCTGACCCTTCTCCGACGCCGGCCCAGAGCATACGGGCCTTCCTCTCGGAGGGGAAGGCCCCGAAGCCCGAGGTCTCGACCTCGAACGGTTCGTGCCTCCCGCGTAGTTGCTCGAGTGCTTGCTCCACCCGGCTCAGGTCGTCTTCGGCCACATTGCCCAGGAACTTCAAGGTAATGTGGAGCTTCTCAGGGCTTATGAGACGGAAAGCCTTGCTCGCCGGCACGTCGCGTGCCGCGCGAAACAGAGCTTCCCTGACTCTTTGCGGTGGGAAGACGGCGACGAAGGTTCGCACCGCGGTCCTAGTCGGGGCTGGACTTGCGGCCTGCGGCGGCGCGGTTGGCGATCAGGGCGGCGGTGACCCCTGCGCCGACGCCGTTATCCACGTTGACGACAGAGAGACCGGGGGAGCAGGTCTGGAGCATGCCGAGGATGGCTGCGGTCCCGTCCCCGCCGAGGCCGTACCCGGTGGAGGTCGGGAGTCCTATCACGGGCACGGCGACGAGGCCGGAGACCACGCTCGGCAGGGCGCCTTCCATCCCGGCGGCGACCACCAGGCAATCGGGATCGAACGCTCTCAGCTCCTCCAACGGGCCGGCGAGGCGATGGACGCCGGCTACCCCGACGTCGTGGAAGCCCATCACGGATGCACCCATCTCGCCGGCAACCGCGAGCGCCTCCTCGAGGACGGGCAGGTCCGAGGTGCCCGCGCTCAGGGCACCCACGCGACCCCCGCTCGGTGCTGGCTCGCCGCCACCGATAATCAGGGAGCGTCCGGCCCACCGGAGCTGGGTCTCAGGGAGCGTAGCGCGGATTTTGGCTTCGTGCTCGGGGGTGGGGGTGCTTACGATCACACGCTCGCACGACTCTAGCAGAGTCGCGCAGATGCTTGCCACCTGGGCGGGGCTCTTGCTGCGGGCGTAGACGACCTCAGGCACGCCCTTCCTCACGGAGCGTCCGAGGTCGAGGGCGGCGAACTCGTCGAGGTAGCGGACCTTGCCCCTCTTCAGGCGTCCGGCGGCCGACTCTACAGAGAGTTCGCCGCTGGCGACCGCTGTCAGGGTTTTCTCGAGTTCGTCCATGCCCCCGCTTCCGGGTGTAGTAAGCTTGCCAGCGGGTAAGAATCTAGCACGTTCCTACCTCTAGTGGTCATAAGGAGAGTCCTTGACGATAATCGAGTTGGTCCTATCTCTGGCGGCGATACTCGGCGCCGCGATTCTTTTTACCAACGCTGTAGAGATCATGGGCGACCGGCTGAACCTCGGAGCAGGGGCCGTAGGGAGCGTGCTCGCGGCCGTCGGCACGGCATTGCCTGAGACCATGATCCCATTGGTCGCTATCTTCGGTGCCTTACTCTTTGGCTCGGGCGGTGCTGCAGCAGGCGAGATAGGTATCGGCGCGATCCTTGGCGCGCCTTTCCTGCTCGCGACGCTAGCCCTGTTCATCGTCGGGGCGGCTGCCCTGGGCTTCAAGGGCCGAAGGGAGACGGGGAGTGAGATCACAGCCGATAGGCAGACCGCCATCCCCGACCTCGTGTTCTTCCTGTTGTGCTTTGTTCCGGCCGCCGCTGCGGGCATCCTGCCCCTGCCTCTGCCGCTGAAGATCGGCCTTGCTGTGGCCCTGCTGGTCGCTTACGTCCTCTACGTGGTACGTACGGTAAAGAAGGGCGGAGAGACCGAGGGGGATGTTCCCGCCAGGCTCACGCTCTGGCCCTTTCGCTCTCAGGGGCCGACCTGGGCCGCAGCCGGGCAGCTGATCGGGACGATCGCCGTGATGGCCTTCGGAGCCCACCTCTTCGTCGGTGCTGTGGAGCACCTCTCCAAGTCCGTAGGAATTCCCGCCGGCCTGATCGCGCTGGTCCTCGCGCCTCTGGCGACGGAGCTGCCCGAGAAGTTCAACTCTGTCATCTGGCTCAGGGATAATAAAGACACCCTGGCCATCGGCAATATTACAGGGGCGATGGTCTTCCAGAGCACCATCCCGGTCTCGGTCGGGGTGCTCTTTACGCCGTGGCGACTCGACTTTATTAGCGCGGTCGCGGCCATCTTCGCGATCCTCTCGGGCATCGTCTTCCTCGGTTTCCTGCTGCGCAAGGCCCCGCTCCGGGCGTTCCATATGCTCGGCGCCGGATCACTCTACGTAGTCTTCGTCGTGGCAGCGATCATCGACCTCGCCGGCGGCTGAGTTGGACCGGGCCTCGCACTTATTTTCCCCCTTTCCTGATAAGATAGGCAACCTGTAGTACGGTCGAGGAGGAAGCCGGGGCAGATGGAATTCATGACGGGAGAGTGGTTTGGCCGGCTCGTTGGTGTACTGGTCGTGAACCTGATCCTCTCCGGCGACAACGCTGTGGTCATCGCGATGGCGGCGCGCACCCTCGAAGGGGCCAACAGGAGGAAGGCAATCATCTGGGGCGCCGCGGGGGCCGTCGTTCTCAGGCTAATCTTCGCCGCCGTTATCACCTTGCTGCTTGAGGTGCCTTTACTGCAGGTGGTGGGAGGATTGCTGCTCGTCTGGATCGCCTGGAAGCTGATCCACGAGGGTGACGGTGAAGGCGACGACGAGGAGAAGGTAAAGGCCGGTTCGAGCACCTGGCAGGCGGTCAGGATCATAATCGTGGCTGACGCGGTGATGTCGCTGGACAACGTGATCGCACTGGTCCAGGCCGCCAGGATCGGGGGCGAGGTCGACATCTCGTTGCTCGTCATCGGGCTGGCGACGACGATACCCCTGGTGATCTTCGGTGCCGCGTTGCTGACGTCTCTACTTGACCGTTTCCCCTTTCTCGTCTACCTGGGCGCCGGGCTGCTCATCTACCTGGCCGTGGAGATGCTCCTCGCCGACAAAGTAACCCACCCTTATCTGAAGCATTACCATAGCATCGAGTGGATCATCGGCATCACCGCGGCCGGCATCTTTATACTCGTGGCCTGGCTTTGGGCACGAAGATCGAGCAGCGAGGAGGCAGGGTAGGGAACCGCTCTAGCGGTTCAGGAGCCTACCCAGGAGTCTCCTGTTCCTGAGGCGCTCCAGCTCGGAGGAACTCTCCTCCAGTTCCTGCTCGACACGGGCTATGTGCTCGATGCGCTCCATGAGCATAAGCCTCTCCTCGGCCGCCGCCCTCAGCTCCAGAACCTCTTCTGTCAGGCGCCTGCGCTCCTCGACCGAGCCTCTCAGCTCTTTCTGGAGACGTACATTGGAAGCGCGAACCTCCCTTAGCTGGCTTGACAACCTTCCGACCTCCTCGCGGGCGCTGGCCAGCTCCCTCGCGATGGTCGCTGCTCCGGCCCGGCTCCTCAAAGTCTCCAGTGGGACGTTGCCCTCGGCGTCGGCTAGCTTTCTCGCTTCCTCTTGCGGAACATCCAGAAAAAGGGCCGCTTCTGATACAGAGACGGAGGGTTCGGGCATGGATTAGTCCACGTCGGGGTCGGCGCCGGGGGAAGGTTCGGCGTTGTGGCCTGCCTCCTCGATGGCGCTCTCGATCTTCCCGAGTTCCTCCTCCCCACCCTCGTAGGAGACGGCGACGAGCCCCTTCTCAAAGGCCACGTTCACCAGGTCCACGAACTCCAGGCGCGTAAGTGCCCGCTCCAGCTTCTCGGACTCCTCAGCGTCCGTAACGTCGTTAACCACGAAAGTCACGTCGGGCATTGTCGCTCCCTTCGGTCGCTTAGCATTTCATCACGCCGCTTCGCGGCTTGT
This sequence comes from Rubrobacter sp., assembly GCA_035715885.1. Lineage (GTDB taxonomy): Bacteria > Actinomycetota > Rubrobacteria > Rubrobacterales > Rubrobacteraceae > Rubrobacter_D. The sequence continues at coordinate 430 of DASTKM010000308.1, read as the reverse complement.
CAGCACGCTCCAGCCTCCGGCTGTCGCTTGTCAGCATTTCAGCTTTCTGTCCAAGCGGCGAGACCACCACACGGCTACGCCGCTCTGTGGGGAGTGTAAGTTTGGTCCATCTTGGTCTAGTTGTCATCTCCGCCGATCGCCGACCATGTTCTAGCTGACTAGCTGAAATGCTGACAAGCCGCCTGGCGAAGCCGGGCAGCGTGCTGAAGTGCTGACCAGCTATTCCGCCGGCTGTTCTCGGGGCCGCACGGTGAGTGAGACCTCCCTGTTGCCTCGCAGCACGCGTAGTGTGGCGTCCTGGCCGATGGACGATGCGTCGAGCAGGTTGAGGAGATCGTCGTTCGAGTGGACTGGCTCCCCTTTCAGGCCGATGATGACGTCTCCCGGTTTAACGCCGGCCCTCTCGGCCGGGCTGTTCGGGGCTATGTTC
>DASTKM010000307.1:0-5510 GCA_035715885.1 Rubrobacter sp. | reverse complement strand
AGGGCCTGGAGAGGATGACGGCCCTGCGTGTCATCAGTCTCGTTCCCCCGGCCGAACGTAAGAGTACTACCGGACTCCCATGAAGTCCTGGGCTAGCAACCGCCGTGGACGTAATCTCACAGCCACAAGACCCAGCGACCCACAGGGGACGCTAACCCGGCAGGAAGGCCTCAGTCTAATTTATGAGCGTACTGGTTGTGCCTTAGGCCTATATCCGTATGCTGGAACCGGACTATGGTGACCCGACGGACGAGGAAAGAAGCGAGTTCATGGACAAGGTTACTTCGAGCGACGGCACCTAGATCGCCTTCGACCGGCTGGGCGATGGTCCGCCTGTCATCGTGGTGGGGGGCGCGATGTGCGACCGTGCATTGACCGGTTCGACTGCAGAGGAGCTGGCGAAGCATTTCACCGTGTTGAATTACGACCGTCGTGGCCGGGGCGACAGCGGCGACACCGGGCCGTACGCGGTCGAGCGCGAGATCGAAGACATTGGCGCTCTCATAGTCGAGGCTGGTGGGACGGCGTCGGTGTACGGCCATTCCTCCGGCGCGGGCCTCGTCCTCCACGCAACGGCCTATGGCGTACCCACCGACAAGCTCGTGTTGCACGAGCCGCCCTACAACACCGACGGCGAGGAGGAGCAGCGGATCTCGCGGGAGTACGCATTGGACCTCAAGGCATTGTTGTCTGAGGGTCGCCGTGGCGACGCGGTCGAGCTGTTCTTTACAACGGTGGGGATGCCGCGGGAGATGGTCGGAGGGATGCGCCAAACCCCAGGTGGGCGGAGCTGGAGGCGATGGCGCCCACGCTCGCCTACGATTCGGAGATCATGGGCAACAGCGCCGGCGGGAGGGTGCCGGCCGAGCTTACCGGCCGTGTGAGTACCGAGACCCTTGTCCTCGTTGGCGGGGCGAGCCCCGCGTGGACGATTGACATCGGCAGGCAGGTTGCGGACGCCCTGCCGAACGGGCAGCACCGTGTCCTGGAAGGCCAGGAGCACGTCGTGCCTCCCGAGGTGCTCGTGCCGGTGCTGGCAGAATTCTTCACCGGACGAAACCACCCCGATTGATGGTGGAGGTTTGGGAGAACGGGCTCGTGGTCCTGCTCGTCTTCGCCACCTTCGTCCTGTTGCCGCTCGTCGTAGCGTTCTTCGCAGGGGACGCGGTGGCCGGCGCCTTGCCGCACGCTACCTGGCGGGCGGCTTCGCCCATCTCGCCGGGCCGGGCGGGACGCCGAGAAGAGTCAGGCGCGGCTTGTGGTTATCGACCGCGCTGAGTGTGATCCGCTTGTTCAAAACCCGAAGGCCGTACGGGCGGCGGCAAGATCCCACAGGGCGTGGCCGACACTCTTGAAGACGATGGTGCCTCCTGGCTTGTTGGACCAGAGGAGGGCATCCTCCAGCTGAGTGGCATCCTCCCAACCGAATGCTCCTGCGTGCTCGGCCTGGATCAGGTCCCCAGCTTCCCCTCCCGCATTCCATCCATAACTTCCCTGATGGAGTCCGCCAGCTCCGGGTAGGGCAGGCGGGCTTCGGTCTCTCGCGCATCGAGGATCTCCATAGCTACTCCCTGGCCGCGAGCCGGTCGGGGGAGAACAGGACGATAGGATGCCGGGTCGAGCCATCGATTGCGAGGAGATCGTCTCGCATATGAGGCTTTTCGGACTGTTTCTCCACACATTCGGGGGAATTAGGGCAAGAAGTGGGGCCGAGGCAAACAGCCTCGGCCCCCAAAGTGGCGTAACCTTCGCCCTTGATAGACCTACTTCACCCTTTGCACAAGCGTGCCGGCTTGCTCGTCTTGCAGTCATTGGGCTTGAGACGATTGCCAGAACCGCTCTTGTCCCAGACGATGTCGGGCTTGTTTCGGAGGATCGTGTTCCCGGTGACGGTGTTATTGGTGGGCGGCGTCCCTTCGAAGCCGCTGACTACCACCACACCGCCCGAGAAGCCGGTGGGTCCTGATGGAACGTTATGGATGATGTGGTTACTATTGATCTCCATGCCCCTGGCCCCGAGCAGCGCAATGCCGACTCCGGAGAGCGGCGGGGCACCTTCAAAGGCCGGGCACGCGCGCGTGTTGTTCACAACCTTGTTGCCACGCACGTCAAACACACCCGCAGGACCCGGTGCATCGGCGAGGATGAACATCCCCACGCAGTTGTTGTGGACCTGGTTACCGGCGATCTTGCCATGGCGGGCATTGCGCACCAAGATGCCCAAGAAATTATCGTAGGTTTCGTTGGCCGCTATGGTTGCGTTGGCGTGCGGCGAATCTCCCACGTAGAGTCCGGCGTCATCGGATCCGCGTGTAAGGTTGGCGATCAACTTCGTTCCGGGCGAGGAGAAGGTGGCGATCCCGTATTCCCCGTTGTTGAAGGCACGATTAGTCATAAACTTGGGGTTGCGTGCTCCCATCGCGATGATCCCGGTTGCCGGGAAGTTCCGCACGGTGAAGCCGCTTATGGACACGTTGTCTGCCGTGACGCAAAAGCCTGATGCCCCGCAGGGGGAGGAGGGCTTTGCCGGCGGCTTGAGCACAGCGTCGACGCCGCGCAGCGAGATCCCGTCCTTCTTGATCACTACGGTCCCATGGTGGACGCCCCCGAGAACCACGATGGTGTCGCCCGGATCGGCGGCTTTGATCGCCTTCTGGATCGATTCGCCCGGACGGACGACGTGTCCGTTGGGCTTCGCAGAGGCGAAGCCTGCAGACACAAGCAGCGACAAGGCCACCAATACCGCCATCGTGACCATCAAGACGATGCGCCTCATAAGCGCAACCTCCTTATATGTAGTGCGGCAGCCGGTTGCACTACTGGCTCCCCACGTCTCCTAAGTGCCCACCTTCACGAAACGTGGTTCCAAGCCTCTGCACGCGTATACAAGCCAACACAGTACCAAACTTGTGTGTTCCAGTATATGCCTTACACGGCCTATTCTTGCTTGTTGTTGCGAGCACTGGAGTCGAGTTACACCCGCCTCTCTCTGTAGGCACACCTTCGTGTGGTTCGTGAAACAATCGACCGCGGGAGCGCGTACACTCGATTGTAGGGACACTGCCTCGCCCGAGCATCGGCGAAGGCCAAGCCTCGGACGCGGGCGGTCCGGCGAAGTACAACGAGGTGACGCGCATGGAGCCCTGGGGTAACGAAGATCGAAGTGGCGTAGGGAAGGAAGGTCCTGGCCGCCGCGCGTCAGGATCCGATGATCCCTTGGCCATGGGAAGCGACGAAGGCACGAGACCGGGGACGAACCAACCTCCCGCAGTGCGACCCTCGGCGCCGAGGATCAATTGGCAGTCGGCCCTGTACGTCTTCGTCCTTGCCTTCGCTTGCGTGCTCTTGGTCCCCCTCACGGCCTTTTGGTGGATAGTTCCGGTCCTCGGCGCCGCAGTGCCGATCTCACTGGCCTTCCTCGCCAGGCCCGACCTCGGATTCCTGCCCGCAGACAACCAGGAACGTGAGCTGGTCGACGCGCTCGTGGACCGGGGAGAACTCACCCCGGCCACGGCTGCGATGCGCACCTCGCTCACAGTCGACGAAGCCTCGAGGATGCTCGAGGATCTTGCTCGCAAGGGCCGCCTGAGACCGCGAGCGGGCGACGGTCTCGTATCCTATGCTCTTCGCGACAGGGACCCATCCGAGACATCGCCGATAGGCCTCTCCGGAGCCCCGGACGCGGTGGCGGGCGGCACACCCCGGGCCCTCAGCGAGCCATTGAGCGAGCGAGAGCTGGAGGTATTGGCCCTCTTGGCGTCCGGCAGGACCAACGCAGAGATCGCCAGGGATCTCTACGTCGCCTTGGGCACCGTCAAGAGCCACTCTGGCAACATCTACCGCAAGCTCGAGGCGTCCAACCGCACCGAGGCCGTCAGCCGGGCCCGCGAGATGAACCTGCTGCGCTGAGCGCCCGCTAGGAACCCGCTTCGGACGCGAGCCCGTGCGCCTGTACGAGATCCTGCCAACCTTCGTTTTGGGATACGAAGGCTCCTCGCGAAAACCCTGTTTGACGCTTCCGAATCTCAGCTCTTGCGTTTGGCCGCCCGGCGCGCGACGTAGCGCCGCATCTTCGCTTGGGTGCCGCACTCTTCCATCGAGCACCATCGGCGGCTTCTGTTCTTGCTCTCGTCGACGAAGAGCCAGTTGCACCCGGCGCAGTTCTTGACCCGCCCCAAAGGCCCTGAGGTCAACAGCTCGGTCGCCGCGTGCGCAACCGGCCAGAGCACCCCGGACAGGTCGTCCCCGGCCGCCCACTGCCAGGCGAACCCGTCGCCGCTAGGAACGAGCTTCGCGCGGGAGAGGGCCTCGCACTCGAACCGGCGCAGCGCCTCGACATCCTCCTCCGGCGGGTCGTGCCCTTCGGCCACAGCCCGAAATAGTTCGTACAGGTGCCCCCGGAATTCGAGGGCGCGGGCGAAGACCGCGTCGGCCTCCACAGGTCTCTCATGACACTTCTGCAGCAGCCGTACGACGTCTTCTCCGGAAAGGAGCCCGACGCGGTGCCCCCAGAACGCCAGATCCTGGTACCCGAAGAGGTGCTCCCGCTCGATCTCACCCTCCGGCGTTCCCTCAGCCGTGTTCGCGAAGTCCAGGGCGAGATTCCCCCCGACGAGGCGAAGCGCCAAGATGTGGTCCGGTGTTTCCATCTAGATTCATTTTACCGGTTTACGCAGACGCCGCAATCGGGTATTGTGTTACCCTCGTGCAAGGTTACGGTGGAAACAAAGGGAAGAGCGGGCGGCGGTGGCCGGCTCTCGCGCTCCTGTGTGCGGCGGAGTTTGTGGTGGTTGGCGCCCTCGCGGTGGTGGCCATTGCCTTGCCCTCCATCGGGGAGGAGCTCGGGTTTTCGCGGTCCGGGCTTCAGTGGGTGATCTCCGCCTACGTGCTGGCCTTCGGCGGCTTTCTGCTGCCTGCAGGGAGGGCGGCAGATCTCTGGGGCAGGCGCCGGGTGTTCGTATTCGGGCTCGCCCTGTTCTCGGTGGCCTCGCTCGTGTGCGGCCTCTCGGGCTCGGCGGCGCTGCTCATCGCGGCCCGCGCGGCGCAGGGATTCGGTGCGGCGCTCGTCACGCCGGCCGCGCTTTCCATCCTGACCGGCGTATACCCCGAGGGCGAGGGACGCAGCCTGGCCGTAGGCTTCTGGACGGCGGCCCAGGCGGGCGGGGGCGCCTCGGGTTGGATCGTGGGGGGCTTTCTGGCGCAGGGACCAGGGTGGGAGTGGGTTTTCTTCGCCACGGTGCCCGTGGGGGCTTTAGGCGTGCTGCTCGCCCCGTTTTTGCTACATGAGAGGAGCGACCCGTCAGCCTCCCCGAAGCTCGACGCGGCCGGCGCGGCGATCGTCACGGCGGCCCTGGCGCTCCTGGTCTACAGTTGCACGCAGGCGGAGGAGGCGGGCCTTGCCTCCCCGGGCACCCTGGGTTCTTTGGGGCTGTCGGTGGCGCTCGTGGCGGCGTTCGTGGGAGTCGAGTCCAGGGTCCGTCACCCGCTCGTGCCTTTGGGCGTTTTCCGCT
>DASTKM010000306.1:0-2032 GCA_035715885.1 Rubrobacter sp. | reverse complement strand
TTCAGAGTGCCGCCGTCGTAGAGTTTGACCGGCGGTAGCCTGACGCCCTCCTCGTAGATGGAGCGCGCGTCGATGGGGATGGACCCCGCGGTCGAGCCGCCAACGTCCATGAGGTTGCCCCACTGTAAGGCGTAACCTATGTGATCATCCTCGTAGAAGATGGGACGCACCAATAGAATGTCTGGGAGGTGGGAGGTGCTCCCCTCCATCATGTAGGGGTCGTTGAGGGCAATGACGTCGCCGTCCTTCAGGTCCTCGACGGTGTAGGGGGAGTTCTCCAGCACGGTGTCTACGGGGCTCCCGAACTGGCCCACGACCATGCGGCCCTTACGGTCCGCTATGAGGGGGAATTCGTCGGCCTGCTCCCGGATTACGGGGCTTACGGCGGTGGTGACGAGCACCCTGTCCATCTCGTGGCGGATGTTCTTGAGGGCGTTCTCGATTATGTCGAGGGTCACGTGGTCTATGTCATGCTCCCGGACGAAATCCGGCTCGGCCTGCTCGTGCAACACCATTACCTAATCCTCCTCGATCAGGATGTTCCCGAAGCTGTCAACAGCTCCTTTGAAACCGGGCTCTATGACCGTAGTCGTATCGTCCTGCACAACGACGGCGGGACCAGCTACAGCATTTCCGGGGCGCAACTCGGTACGGTCGTAGATCGGGGTCTCCTTCCACCCGCCGTCGAAGTACACCTGCTCTTTGCGCGTGATAGCACCAGAGGCATCCTCCCCAGCCCCGTCCTCACTCTCCAGGAGGCTGACGCCCTTTATGGTGCCGCGTCCGACGACGCGGACCGTGGCTATCTCAAGCGGAGAGTCAGGCAGGTCGAAGTTGTAGCGCTGGCGATGGGCCTCCTCGAACCGCCCGCGCAGAAAGGCGCTGCTCCCATCCTCGAGTTCCTCGAGCTCGAAGCGGCAGGGGATCTGGATATTCTGTAGGTAGTAGCGACAGTCCGCGTACAGGTCGAACTGCTTCTTGTCCTCCTTCACTCCCTCGCCTTCCAGCCACTCGTCGGCCTGTGCGATGAGCCCTTCGATCGTCTCCCTCAGGTCCTGCGCCTGGGTCTCCTCTGCGACGCGCAGGTACGTTTCCGGGAACTCGTTCTGGATATCTGATGAGAGGAATCCGAAGGCGCTCATCACGCCTGGCGTGGGGGGAACTATAACGGAGCGGGAGTGGATCAGGCGCCCAAGCGCGTTGGCGTGCATCGGCCCAGCCCCGCCGAAGGCGACCAGCCCGAAGTTCCTCGGGTCGTGTCCGCGCTCGACGCTGACCACGCGCAGGGCGGCGTGCATATTCTCGTTGACGATATCGATGATCGCCTCGGCCGCCTCCTCGACGCCCATCCCGAGCTGCTCTGTGATGGCCCCCACAGCCTCTCTCGCCGCCGCCTCGTCCATCTCCAGCGTGCCCCCAAGGGCGACGCCAGGCGGTATGCGGTGCAGAACAACGTTGGCGTCTGTTACGGTCGGTGCCTCACCGCCACGCCCGTAGGCCGCCGGCCCCGGGTCGGCGCCGGCGCTGTCCGGCCCGACCTGCAGGGCGCCGCTCGCCGAGACGAACGCGACGGAACCACCGCCAGCCCCCACGCTGTGCACATCCACAGCCGGGGACTTGAACTGGAAGTACCCCAGCTGGATGTCGCGCCGCACGGGCGTCTCACCGTTCAGGCATAGTGAGACGTCGGTCGAGGTGCCGCCCATGTCGAAAGTCAGGATGTCGGGGACTCCGATCTCACGTGCCAGGTAAGCGGAGCCGGTGACGCCGCCCGAGGGCCCAGACAAGGCTATCTGGATCGGTCTCTCCGCCACCGCCTCGGTGCTCATCGCCCCTCCGTCGGAGCGGACGATGGAGAGCGCACCCCCGAAGCGTTTCTCGTCGATGGACCTCTCGAAGTTCCTCATGTACAGCATGGTGCGCGGCTGCACGGCCGTGTTGACGACCGTGGTCAGCGTCCGCTCGTACTCGCCGTACTCCTGTCCGATGTCCGCCGAGATAGACACGGAGAGATCCGGGTACGCCTCGCGCA
>DASTKM010000305.1:0-5116 GCA_035715885.1 Rubrobacter sp. | reverse complement strand
TGAGGGCCCGAAGGGTGATGTCCTCCAGGTTGCCTATGGGGGTTGGGACTACTGTGAGGGGCATCTCTCAGCCGCCAAGCAGGTACTCTCCGGAAGATGCGTCCCTGGCGAGCGCTGCGGCGCCGAGGACGCCGGATCTGGGCCCGAGGGTAGCGACCTTGACGTCCGCCAGGTCGCGCGAAGGGGGCCTGGCGCGGAGGATGACTTCCCTGCGGGCCGCCCTCAGTATGAGCTCCCCGGCCTCCATGACGCCTCCGCCGACCGCGACCACCTCGGGGTTGAAGATGTTTACGAATCCAGCAAGGCCAACGCCGAGCCACCTCCCTGCCTCGTCAAGTACCGAGAGCGCCACCTCGTCCCCTTCGCGGGCGAGCTCTGTGACATCCTCGCCGAGTATTTGGCGCCTCGTAGCCAGGCGTCCGAGCGCCGAGTCTGGATTTTCGACCGCAAGCTCGCGGGCGCGACGTCCTATCGCGGTGCCCGAGGCGAGGGCTTCCAGGCAGCCGTGGTTGCCGCAGGCGCAACGGGGCCCCGTGGCATGGATGGTTACGTGACCGAGCTCGCCGCCCGAGCCCTGCGCACCTCTCATCAGGAAGCCGTGCGTGATGATGCCGCCCCCGATCCCTGTTCCGAGCGCGACGAAGACCAGGTGGTCAGCCTCGCTGCCGACCCCGAACCTGAATTCGCCCCACGCTGCGGCATTGCCGTCGTTCTCAATGGTGAGGGGCATCCCGATCTTCGGCTCCAGCTCGTCCTTGAGCGGAATTCCCTCCACCGCCCTCAGGTTCGGGGAGAAGACGACCTTATTCGCCTGGGCGAGGATCAAGCCAGGCACGGCGAGGCACACTCCACCGACCTGGGGACCGTCCCCGACCTCAGAGATCGCCCTGGCGATGGTCTCGACCAGCGTCTCGGGCGAGTGTGGCGTAGGATAGCGGACCTCGTCCAGGATCTTGCCCTCGGGGGTGACGACCCCGGCGGCGATCTTCGTGCCCCCGACGTCGACGCCTACGGCGTTCACCGGCCTGCCTTCCAGTCCACTATCTCGAGCTCGGCCTGCCCGGAGTATCGGCTGCGGGTGACCGTGTAGGCAGCGTCGAATGGCCCCGAGGGCAACCCGTCGGGTTCGCCGGCCATCTTGGCCTTGATGCCGCCTTCGAGGTGGAGGAGGTTCATGCCCTCCCAGATCTTGCGCGAGCCGGCGATCCGCAAGTCCTCCGTAACGAAGATCGGGCGGTAGTTACCGCTGCCGAAAGGGGCAAGCATCTCGTGCCAGTCGAGTAACCCGTTGGAGACGCTCCCTAGCGGTATCTCTGCGTCGACCTCTATGGCGGGCACGAAGATCTCCGGTTTCTGTTCGCTCTGGGCCCTGACGGCCTCGTTGACGCCGGCGACGAAAGCGTCGAGGTTGCCAGGGTTCACGGAGAGGCCGGCGGCCCTGCGGTGGCCGCCCCACTCCCCCATCAGGTGACGAACCGCGTAGAGGGCGCCGTAGAGGTCGACGTCGGTCTCGCCAGCGCGGGCCGAGCCGCCGTAGGAGTCGTCGGCCCTGCGGGTCAGTATCGCCGCTGGCCTTCCCGTAGCGCCGGCGACGCGGCCGGCGATCAAACCCGCGATCCCTCCCGTCTCTTCCGTCACGACGACCTTGAAGTCCTGCTCGGGATCCACCTCCGCCATCGCCCGCTCGACGGCAGACCTAGTCCGCCGCTGACGCTCGGCGTTGAGCTGGTTCAGGAGGGAAGCGATCCTGAAAGCTTCCCGACGATCATCCGTCAGAAGTAGGTCGAGAGCAGGCCGAGGGTTCTTTATTCTCCCGATGGAGTTGATGCGCGGCCCCAGCTTCCACCCGAGGTCGTCCTCGTCGATCTCCCCCCTCACCCCGGCCACCTTGACAAGGGCCTCGATGCCAGGACGCGCCCCTCCGGCAGCGAGTCCCCTGTTCATGTGCTTGAGCCCCATACTAGCGAGCGCCCTGTTGTCCCCGACGAGCGGCGCAATGTCGACGACGGTGCCGACCGAGACGAGATCTAGAAGCCGCCCCAGACGTTTCCTGCCCCCGGCGTCGCCGAGCTTGCGGGCGACGGCCCAGGCGAACTTCCAGGCAACCCCCACCCCGGCCAGGGGGTCCTCAGGATTCCACAGCTTGGGGTCGAGCACAGCGACCGCCGTATCGGGCGGATCTTCCGGCGGGATGTGATGGTCCGTCACGACCACCTCCATCCCGAGCTCGTTCGCCAGCGCCACCTCACTCCTGTTGGAAATGCCGCAGTCGGCGGTGATCAGGAGATCCACGCCCTCAGCGAAGAGGTCGCGCACGTAAGGTTCCAGGAGACCGTAGCCAGTCTGGCGGGTCGGCAGCCTGACGGTGACGTTTTCCGTGTAGTGTGAGAGAGCCAGGAACATGACGGCGGCCGAGGTGATGCCGTCGGTGTCGTAGTCGCCGAAGATCCCGATCCTCTCCCCCCCCGCTATGGCCTTCGCAACTCTTTCTGCAGCGACGTTCCACTGGTCCTCATCGGGCATCCCGATGGCGGCGAGCGAAGGTGAGAGGAAGTCCGCCGCCTCACCAGGCGTGACGCCGCGGTTGGCCAGCACACGGGCGCACAGGATGTCCACATCAGCCTCCCGCGCAAGCTCAGACACCATCTCCGCATCCGGCTCCTGGAGCCGCCACCGCGCCAAAGAGTCCTCCTTACACGAATAACCCCAAAACAAGAGTATCGTCATTATACAAAGCGGACGTTAGCCCTCTGCCAACCCGGCGCGGACAAAGACCCGAGACCAAAACCTGATACCTTCTAGACCAGCGGGCTCAGGCTGGTGAGGGTACGCTCGACGACCTTGGCATGGAGTGGACGGCGTTCCCATTCTTCCAGGGTCACCTCTTCGGCGTTTGTCTTGTCCATCTCGAACATCCTCTCCATCTGGGCTGCGAGCCCGCTGCTGTAGACCTCGATGTTCAGTTCGTAGTTGCCGAGCATGCTGAGGCGGTCGATGTTCGCGCTGCCTATCGTCGACCAGAGACCGTCAGCGGTGGCCGTCTTGGAGTGGATCATGATGTGCCTGTAGAGGAAGATCCTGACACCGTTCTTCAGAAGATCGTAGAAGTGACGCCGCGCGAGCCAGTCCGCGGTGACGTGGTTCGACTGCTCGGGGACGAGCAGCTGTACGTCGACGCCACGCTTCGTCGCGTCTATCAGGTGCGCTTTCAGCGCGCGGTCGGGGACGAAGTATGCGTGGGTCAGATAGACGTGGGAGTTGGCGCGGTCTATCGCCTCGATGTACATCTCCCTTATGGGGAAGATCCTCATGTATGGGTCGTTGCGGCGCACCCTTACGGCGGGGTTCCAGTCACGCTCCTTGTTGGGGGTTATCCTGGGCAACTCCTCTGTGCGGTGGGCGTTCCAGAAGTCGACGAAAGCGTTGTCCACCTCCCTGGCAACATCGCCGCGCACCCTGACGTGCGTGTCGCGCCATCCCGCCGCGTACAGGGTCCCGATGTTGTAGCCACCAAGGAACGCGACCTTGCCGTCGACGCTCATCACGTGGCGGTGGAACCTGAAGACGTTCCTCGGGTTCAGTATCTTCGCCGGCCCCGACAGGGGACGGAAGTGCAGGCGGTGTATCTTCGCGGGAAACCGCTTGAACGAAGGCGGCACCAACACATTGGCCAACCCGTCGAAGACGACGTAAACCTCGACCCCCTGGCCCGCCTTACGGGCCAGGGCATCCACAAAACGGCGTCCGATCTCATCAGCTTTCCAGATGAACGTCCCGATGAAGATCTCGTCCTGCGCAGCCTCGATCTCGTCGAGCATCGCCTCGTAGAGGTTGACCCCGTACGCGTAGATCTTCAGCCGATCCTCGCCCGACTCCATTCTTATCTCGGGCTGGTCCTCCCATGGGAATCCCTCCCGCGGACCCTGGCGGCGCTTGCGGAACTCTGCCGTCGCGACGAGCACACCAACGATCACCGCCTGCAACGCTGTCAAAGCGAGAAAGACCCTCAATCCCAGCCTGCGCAACGTCGCGAGCCAGGAACGCGTCTCCGAAAGTGCCCGCCGCAAGAGAGAGAACATGGATTCGATTATATAGAGCGCTCGGCGAAAGGGCCGACCTTCCCGCAAGGGCCCTCGAAGATCAACCTGATACCTACTTTCGACGCATGCGCGAGACGAAGGCCCTGGCCTCCTCGATGGCTCGGCTCCTGATCCTGGCCATCTCCTCTGCGCCTATCTCCTGCTTGCCGCGTTCGAAGTAGAGGATGGCTGTACGGCCCATCGCCACGGTACCTGCGTAGGCGATAACCGCCGAGGCGGCCCATCCCGCCACGGGCACGAGCTTCACGGCCTGGCGGCTCAGGGCCCTCAGTCCGAACCCGGCCGCGAGTACCCCCAGGAGCTCCCGCGCTCTATCCATCGACAGTTCCTCGCCGTAGGCAGCCGCTATGTTGAGCACCATCCGCGCCTGGTTTGCCGTCATCACCGGCATGTCGGCCCCTGGGATGGGTAGCGCACCGATCACGGCGTTCTGGCGGGCATTGTTGCGTACTATCTCCTCACAAACGGCCCGCCTGAGCGGAGGATACCCCTTCGCGAGCGCGACCAGATAGTCTTCGTCGAGCGCCCCCACTATGCGCAGCGCCAGCTCTTCGAGCATGGCCTTCCCGTCCTTCGAGGGAAGGGTTATCTCACCAGGGTCCTCGACGGCCTTCCCCGAGATCGTAGCCCCCGTCTCCGAGACAGTGAGAATCACTTCGGCTCCGCGCACGCCTCTCTGCGCCCCTAGAAGGGCGGCGACCTCGGCGGCCCTTGGCGAGTCGCCGGTGACGGCGAGGGTAGCCTGCTCCCTAGCCGCGTTGCGGGTCTCGCGGAACACCTTGTATAGATTTCTCAGGCCCATCATGGCTTGTCCTCCTTGTGGTCTTGCCCGCACGACTCCGCCTGTGCGCGGAAGCAAATTGATTATTGTCTCGTTTAAGATATATTACGTGAAGGCTACAGGAGGGTTTCAACCTGAAGTTCCCGGAGTAGATTTTGCAGCCTCAACGTGACCTGCGGGACATAGAGGAGATACAGGAGCTCTTCGAGGCCGGTCAGGAGACCGGCACGCTGGA
>DASTKM010000304.1:0-3924 GCA_035715885.1 Rubrobacter sp. | reverse complement strand
GGCTATGATCGTGGACGTGAGGCGAGAGGGTGGAGAGGTCGTGCACGTTATGGACAGACCCATCCCTGATACCGTGGGGGATCTGAAAGGCGCGCTGGAATGGGAGCGGCGATTCGCCCACATGCGATACCACACGGCGCTGCACGTCCTCTCGGGTGTGATCTGGCGCAACTTCGACGCCAGGGTAACGGGTGGCCAGATGCGCGCAGACCGCGCCAGGATGGACTTCTCTTTCCCCGGCGAGTGGACCGCCGGCGTAGTCGGTGAGATCGAACGCCTGACCAACGACGCTCTCGCCGAAGAACGTCCTGTAAGGGTCTATGAGCTGGAGCGCGAAGAAGCGCTCGCGAACCCCGACCTCATCCGTACCCAGGTCAGCCTGGTGCCTGAGCGGGTGCGGCGTATTCGGATCGTGGAGATACAGGGCCTCGACACGCAGGCCGACGGTGGGACCCACGTCGCCAACACGCGCGAGGTCGGGAGGATAGAGATCACAGGCCACAAGAGCAAGGGCCGCCAGAACAAACGGATAGAGTTCGTGCTCCGGTGAAATTCTGGAAGATCGTCGTCCTCGCCCTGCTCCTGGCCGGCTGCGGTGGTCCTCAGGCCGACCCTGACACACAATCCCAGAGAACCCCTCATAGTTCCGCCACTACCGCCGCGGGGAAAGAAGAGACGACCTCGGGACCATCGGGGCTCCGCACACTGGTTATCGACGCTTCGGGAGGGAAGAAGGTCGAGGTGCGGGTCGAGGTGGCCGATGACCTGGCCGAACAGGCTAAGGGTCTCATGTATAGGACGACGCTAGGGGAGAACAGGGGCATGTTCTTCGTCTACCCCGATGAGCGGGAGCGCTCTTTCTGGATGAAGGACACCCTGATACCGCTCTCCATTGCCTTCATCGACTCGGAGAGGCTTATCATAGACATCCAAGATATGAAACCCCTTGACGATGAACCGCCCCACTACGTCTCCGCTGAGCCCGCCCAGTACGCTCTCGAAGTAAACCAGGGCTTCTTCGAGAAAGGGGGCGTGAAAGTAGGGGACCGCGTCGACGTGTCCCAATAGGGCCCCATGGATCAGGGGCGGATCGCTCGACTCGCTGCAGACGCGGATGTGGCCTCGTAGCCTAACCCTTGCGTTGCTGCATGCTCTGCTATTGCACCCTGAGGTCGTGTTGCCGCATGATCTCCTCCAACCGATCGCGCTGGAAGGTCATTCCGTACCGGCTGGCCGTGCGGCTCCTTCGGTGGAGCCAGATCCTCGCTCACGCAGCGCTACGGCGACCCGGAAAGGGTCAGAGGCGACGACGGAAGCTGCGTAGAGTTCCATCGCCCCTATGTCCGAGGTACGGTTGGACGGGTCGCCCCGATCCACGATGTGGACGACCGTTGGAAAGTCTGACCAGTCCTCCTGTGTGGAACCGAGAGGGGGCATGTAGAAGGCGACGTTGAAAGCGCGGACGCCGAGGTCTTCGACGTAGCCTTGCAACAGGGCGCCGACCGCGCGGCCCAGGGAAGCGTCTCCAGGATCCTCCCCGATAACGACCAACTCCTTCTCCTTGATGGGGGAGAGGCTCGCGAACGCGCGGGCGCCTTCCAACGGGATGCCCAGGCCGAGAGAAGCGTGGACACGGGTAAGATCCTCGAAGTAGTCGGAGGCGTGTTCCCGTTTGTAGGCCGAAGCGGTGCGGCGGAGGCGTTCGACCTTCGGGTAGTGGGACCCCCTGGTTGCAGTGATCTGTGCGTGGCCGTGGATGATGGAGCCGCCTGCCCGCCAGAGACAGTTCCACATAAGGAAGGGGTAGTGCGCCTCGGAGTCGACTTCGAGGGCCTTGCGGCCCCATTCCAGGCCGACGGAGACGTAGCCAGCGACCTTCTCGGGCGTCAGGTGGAGGGGGTTGTGCTCGTCGAAGACGATGAGGCCGTGGAAGCCGTCGTATTTGGCGACGTTCGAAGCCGTGGTAGCGTGCTCACCCTCCACACGGCCGAAGACGTCGGCCGGCGTGCCTTCCTTTGGGTGGCAGAATGGGTCTCCCTTGGTCGCCGCTATCTCGCGGTCGAGGTCCAGGCTGACGCCCGTATCGAGTGGGCGGGAGGCGCGCAGACCGTTGAAGAGTGTGCCTTCCAGGGTGATGCGGTTCGTGACCTTCACGATGCGCTGGGCGGTGACGTGGTCCACCGAGCCGAAGGACTTCTCGATCCAGGCGTGCATCGCCTCAGGCGGGTCGAGGCGTCCCGTCGTCGTGGAGACGTCGAAGATGCGCTTTGCGAGGATGCGATCCTCGGGGGAGAGGTCGGAGATCAGGGCCCGAAGGTCAGTTATCTTGCGTACGGCCGACATCGACTAAACGTCCTGCTGTCCGGCGGATTTCAGGCCTGCGTAGAGGCTCTCGCGGTCGATCATACGCTCCACGTGTCCCTCGACCCTCATAGCCATGCAGTCTAGTCAACCTTCCGGCCTTACGTCCACCCACGAAGGTGGGATCGGGAACACTACACGACCACAGAGACGGGCGGGTAGTGCGTGGCTCCGCTCACGGTGCTCGGACGCGAAAGCGGTATAGACTCAGGGTGATGCGAGTTTTCTAGTGCAGGAGAGGTCTTGGATAATTCGAACGGTGGTATGGGAGGTAATACAGTCCTCATCACGGGCGGCGCCTCCGGTATCAGGAAGGCCGCCTAGTGGGCCGGGAGCGCGGGATAGAGGCCGAGAACCTCGTGAGGGAGTTCAGGAAGGGACCGCGGGCCGTGGATGGGATTGGCCTGCGTGTGGAGCCGGGTGAGGTCTACGGCTTCCTCGGTCCGAACGGGGCGGGGAAGTCAACGACCGTTCTGATGCTGACGACGCTCCTTCCGCCCACGAGCGGCACGGCTACCGTGGCCGGCTACGACATTGTACGCGAGGGACCGCAGGTGCGGGCCTCTATCGGCGCGGCGCTCCAGGAGGCGGCGCTAGATCCTTACCTGACTGGCCGCGAGCACCTTCGCCTCCAGGCGGCACTGCATGGGCTCTCGCGTAAAGAGCGGAAGCGGCGTGGGCAGGAGCTACTGGAGCGCGTCGGGCTCGAAGAGGCTGCAGACAGGAAGGTACGCGGCTACTCGGGCGGGATGAAGCGCCGCCTCGACCTCGCCCTCGCGCTGGTGCACGGTCCGCAGATACTCTTCCTCGACGAGCCGACGACCGGCCTCGATCCGCAGAGCCGCAGCGCGCTCTGGGCCGAGGTCAGCAGGCTCGCGCGCGATGAGGGCGTCACCGTGTTCCTGACGACCCAGTACCTCGAGGAGGCCGACGTACTTGCTGACCGGGTCGGGATCATCGACCGGGGCAAGATCGTCGCCGAGGACACGCCGGAGGCCCTGAAGGCCGAGATCGGACGCCCCAGCGTCGAGGCGACGCCCGCCGAGCGCTCGGAGCGGGGCGCCGTAGTACGCGTACTTCGCGAGTTCGGAGAGGAGATCCCGGCCCAACCAGGCGCCGTGGCCGTGAGGCTCTCCAGCGGTGCCGCCGGCCTCGCCGAAGTGGTGCGCGCCCTGGATAGAGAGAACGTCCGCGTCGCCAATCTCCGTCTCGACGAGCCCAGCCTCGACGACGTCTTCCTCGCCAAGACGGGTCGCTCGCTGGAAGGCGCCGGGGAGGACGAAGATGGTGGTATGGAGGAGGCGCAGGCGTGAAGGTCTCGACTTTCCTTACCGAAGTACTGGCGATTGCGCGCCGCTCCACGGTTCGTACCCTGAGGCAGCCCGCTGTCCTCGTCCCTGCGCTACTCTTTCCGATGTTATTCTTCTCGATCAACGCAAACGGCCTCGACGCCGCCTCGAAGATCCCCGGTTTCCCCACCGACTCTTACCTCGACTTCGCGTTCGCTTTCCCTCTCATACAGGCGTCCCTATTCGGCGCTATCACAGCCGGCGCCGACCTGGC
>DASTKM010000303.1:0-6111 GCA_035715885.1 Rubrobacter sp. | reverse complement strand
CCGATAGCACATAAGAAACCCTGCCACATAGGACCGGGGCTATGCAGAGCTTCGGGGTACGCGCACCATGCGAACTTCTAAGAATTTACCTATCGCGAAGATAAGCGATGTATGCTTACATTCCTGAAACCGGCGCGGATTTTTCGAGGGGGTATGCACGCCCAGCAATGCAACCGCCTATCTCCGCGACCCACCCCGTAACACGAAGGAACCGGAGCCCTCAATTGGGACTCTGGCCCGAAGAGGGAACGAGCGTGCCCCATCTACGGCAGAGGATGAGGCTTTGTGGCTAAAGCAGATAGCCGAGATAGACCTCAAGCAGGAGTGCCTGCTCGACCTGCGCCTTGACGGAGACATAACGCCCGAGCAGTTTCGCGCCAGGAGCAAAGAGCTCAAGGAGGCCCGCGTTGCGGCGCAGGATCAGCTAGAAGCCTCCCGCTCACGCCTGTCTCGCCTCAAAGATCTCGAACGCAGCAAAGATACCCTCGTCTCACACTACGCCTCCCTCGTTCCCGTGGGACTGAACGAACTCCGCCCGGCAGATAGAAACAAGGTCTGCGAGATGATGCACTTGCGAGTCTTCGCGCACCCCGACGATACCCTCATTGTCGAGTGGGGTTGTAATGTCTCGCCTCTACCTCTTGATAGTTCCCGCACTCGGGGCAGGTGAAAGGTCGTACCTTTCGAGAGCCGTATGCAGGAACGATGGTAGTCTTGTTCCAGTCGAAGACATAGCCGCACGCCTCGCACCGCTGCCTGAAGGTAACGACCGTGCCGCGTTCGTTGACGATCTTGCCACCAGTCATCTCTATCGCCATCGCGCCGAACTCCTCGCTCGTGCCGGCCCACTTATAGCCACCGTGGGGCTACCTCCCAAATAGCCTGCGCCAGAGCGGGCGTATTGGGTCTGTGGCCGGGGAAGGCCTGTCGCCTGGCTCGCCGAGCCCTGGTAGTCCGTGCTCCCGCCTTACGGCGTTGCGTCCCCTGAGTACCCGGTCGTCCGACTTCCAGCCGTCGCCGACCTCTCTTTTAATCTGCTCCTCGATACCGGCGAGCGCGTCTTCACCCACGTCGCCTATTCTCGCGGCCTCGTACTTGATGCCGAGGAGCACGGAGTTCTTGCTATCGATGTTCTCCTCCTCTACTTTATGACTCTGTCCTGTGCCGACGCTCTTTTTTGAGTTCGAGCCTGGCAACCGCGGCGCGGTGGACCTCGTCGGGGCCGTCGGCGAGGCGCAGGGTGCGGGCGCTCGCCCAGAAATAGGCGAGCGGGAAGTCATCCGAGACCCCTGCGCCCCCGTGGGCCTGTATAGCCCGGTCGAGCACGTTCAGGGCCACGTTGGGTGCGACGACTTTGATCATGGCGATCTCCGCCCTGGCCTCTTTGTTGCCTACCGTATCCATCATGTGGGCCGCTTTCAAGGTCAAAAGGCGCGCCTGCTCTATCTCCATCCTGGAGTACGAGATCCAGGCCTGCACGACACCCTGCCCCGCAAGCGGCTTCCCGAATGTCTCCCGCCCTTTGACCCGCTCGCACATCATCTCGAGCGCCCGCTCTGCAACGCCTATGAGCCTCATGCAGTGGTGGATGCGCCCCGGACCGAGGCGTCCCTGGGCGATGGCGAAGCCTTTGCCTTCGTCCCAGATGATGTTCTCCAGCGGCACGCGCACGTCCTCGAAGGAGATCTCCGCGTGCCCGTGTGGAGCATCGTCGTAGCCGAAGACGGGGAGGGTTCGCTCTACCTCGACGCCAGGCGTATCTAGTGGGACCAGGATCATGGACTGTTGTTCGTGGCGCGGCGCATCGGGGTCCGTCTTGCCCATGAAGATGGAGATCCTGCACCGCGGATCACCGGCACCAGAGATCCACCACTTCCTGCCGTTCACCACGTATTCGTCTCCGTCCCTCTCTATGCGTGCCCTGATGTTCGTCGCATCGGAGGAGGCCACATCCGGCTCGGTCATCGCGAAGCAGGACCTTATCTCACCGTCGAGCAACGGCCTTAGCCAGCGCTCTTTCTGCTCCTCTGTACCGTAGCGTACGAGCACCTCCATGTTGCCCGTGTCGGGGGCGTTGCAGTTGAAAGCCTCGGGGGCTATCGGGCTGCGGCCCATGATCTCGCACAAAGGTGCATACTCCAGGTTGGTAAGGCCGGCACCGAGATCCGAGCCGGGCAGAAAGAGGTTCCACAGCCCCCTCGCCTTCGCCTCCGCCTTGAGTTCCTCCATGACCTGGGGTACGGACCACCGGCTCCCTGACGCCTCCAACTGCTCATGGTACTTCGCCTCGTTCGGGTAGACGAGCTCGTCCATGAACGCCTCGACCTGCTCCCGAAACTCCCTTGTCTTCTCGGAAACCTCGAAGATCACGCCCTCTCCTCTCACAACAGCCGGAGAGCCGATTCTGGCACAGCATCATAGGCGTCGCAATCGCCCCGGGTTCTCAGCCCCGTAGAATCGGTCGTCGTGATGGGGCGGAACGCTCTTCGGAAAAGTCTGTCTCTAGCCGCAAATAGTGTCGTAGGCGGGGATGTCCAGGCCATCAAGGATGTCACCCAGGTTCTTTTCGCCGCCGTTCAGGTTGGCCTGAACTCTGTAACCTGCTGCATCAAGGTACGGCGGAGACGAGCCCGCCGTCGACTTGTAGGGAGACGCCGGTTATGTATGAGGCGGCCGGGGAGAGTAGGAAGGCTGCCGCCCTCCCTAGCTCCGCAGGCTCACCGTAGCGGCCCAGGGGGATTCCCTCGCTCACGTTGCGGCGTTGCTCCTCGGGCGCGATACCGGAGTCCTGGGCCCGCGCCTCGTCGAGCGAGCGGGAGCGGGCGGTGTCGATGCGCCCTGGGGCCATGCTGTTGACCCTCACCCTGGGCCCAAGTTCTTTCGCCAGGCACTTGACGAGGGCCGCCACCCCGGGGCGCAGCACGTTCGAGGCGTCGAGGTTCTGTATCGGCTCGCGCACCGATGATGAGGTGATGAAGAGCACGGAGGCGTCGTCGTTCATCTGCGGGACGAGGGCGCGCAGTAGCCGTATGGGCGCGCCCAAGAGCAGACGGAAGGCGTGGAGCCACTGCTCATCGGTCAGCTCGAGCGCTGGCCCGAAGGGCGGGCCACCGGCGTTGACGAGCACGCCGTCGAGCGTGCCGAAGCGGTCGACCGCGACCGCTGCAACCTTGTCTACGCCCGACGGTTGGGAGACGTCTGCTATACACTGCTCGGCCTGCTCGCCGAGCTCTCGCGCCGCCTCCTGAATGGCGTCCTCATTGCGTGCGACCAGGAGAACCCTGGCACCTTCTGCAACTAGCTGCTCGGCAACCGCCCTGCCGAGCCCGCTGCTAGCGCCGCCTACCACAAAGGTCTTGTTGTCCAGTCCTAGTTCCACGGTCGCCTCCTTACCCTAAGAACGCCGCCCAGGACAATCCTACACCCTCTCGTGATGCCATGAGGGCGATGGGCTGAAAGTAAAGATCGGACCCTGAAATGCTTGCAAGGTTCGGGCTATGATGATACGGGGGTAACAGCGCGTCTCTTGTAGATTAGAGGCAAGGAGGAGCCAGATGATCAAGAACTCTGTTGGGATATGGGCTTTCGGCCCTGCTGTGACCCGCTTCGTGCCGCCGGGCTACCACAACGAGGTCGCGGACGAGCCTATGGTCGAGAAGACAGAGCGCGTCGCCGGAGGGCTCCACGACCTCCTGGAAGGGCTCGAGTACCACTATCCTGGTGAGATCAATGAAGAGAACGTCGAGGAGATCATGCCTGTCCTCGCCGCCTACGGGATGGACCTGCCCGTGATCGCCGCTGGCCTCCACCCCGACCCGACCTACGCACTGGGCGCGTTAATAAACCCCGACGAGGGGCTCCGTCGCAAGGGCATAGATACCCTGAGTCGCGGCATAGACCTCTGCGCGCAAGTAGGAGCGAACTTCATCATCTGGCCTGGCGCTGAGGGCTACAATTACACTTTCCAGCGTCCTTACGCGGAGATCTGGCGTCGCTTTGTCGAGGGTGTCGCCGAGTTGACCGACCACGCCAACGAGAAGGGCGTCAAGGTCTTTCTGGAGCACAAGAACTCAGAGCCCGCTATGAAGATCCTGATGCAGAACATCGGTATGACGCTCTTCACGATCCAGAAGGTCAACACCCTCGGGGTGGACACGACCAATCTGCAGGTCAACATGGACTGGCAGCACCTCATAATGAACGGCGAGAACCTGGCCGAGTACGCCGACCTCTTGGCCTCGGAGCACAAGCTCGGCCACCAGCACGGCAACGACGGCTGGGGCACCTTCGACGACGACAACGTGGTCGGCACCAACTTCTTCATGCAGACCCTCGAGCTGGCCCAGACGCTCCAGGACACGGGCTACGGGGAAGAAGGGGAGATCATGGGCTTCGACCTCTATCCCTATACGGAAGACCAGGTGGCCGCCGTCAGGCGGGCCATCCTGCAGTGGGAGTTCGTCTGGGACCTAGCGCGGAAGATAGACAGAACCGGGCTTCGGGAGGCCAAGACCCGTGCTGACGCCCTGGCCGGCCAGAAGGCGGTCTACGCAGCGCTCGGCATGGACGAAGGTTATGAGGCGGAGATCTCCAGCCGCCGCAAAGAGGCGCGTGACGGCAGGGGAGAGACGTGAGTGTTCAAATCGGCCTCGACGTCGGGACCGGCGGCGCAAGGGCCGTCGCCGTGGACGAGTCGGGAGAAATAGTCGCCGAAGCCTCCTCGGAGTACCCTCTTCACAGCCCACGCCCTGGCTGGACCGAGCAGGACCCAGACGACTGGTGGGAGGGTGCCAAAGAGGTCATAAAGAAGGTCGCCACAGAGACAAGAGAGCAGGTGGCAGGAATCGGGCTCACCGGGCAGATGCACGGCTCCGTGTTCCTCGATTCATCTGATGAAGTAATAAGGCCTGCGCTGTTGTGGAACGACCAGCGTACCCACAGGCAGTGCGAAGAGATAACCAGGAAAGTGGGAGAGGAGCGCTTGATCTCCATCTCCGGCAACCCGGCCCTCACGGGCTTCCAGGCACCGAAGATCCTCTGGCTAAGAGAAGAAGAGCCGGATAACTTCGGGCGGGTCTCCCGCGTGCTCCTGCCCAAGGACTACGTGAGGCTAAGGCTCACGGGCGAGTACGCCACAGACGCCTCTGATGCAGCTGGCACCCTGCTCCTCGAGATGAGGGCCCGCGACTGGTCGGGTGAGATCCTGGACCATCTGGAGATCCCACTTGAATGGATGCCCGAAGTCTACGAGGGCCCCGAGAGCACGGGTGCCCTTCGCAAGAGCGTGGCCGAAGAGCTCGGCCTGCCACAGGGCATCCACGTGGCCGCGGGCGGCGGCGACAACGCGGCGGCTGCCGTCGGCACGGGCATCGTTGGCCCCGGGCTCGTCAACTCCTCCGTCGGTACCAGCGGCGTCCTCTTCGCCCACGCCGGCGAGTTCGAGCCCGACCCATCGGGGCGCCTGCATGCCTTCTGCCACGCCGTGCCCGGCGCATATCATTTGATGGGCGTCACCCTCTCTGCGGGAGGGTCCCTGTCCTGGTGGCGTGAGACGCTCGGGGGCGACTACGACGAGCTGGTAGAGGCTGCTTCTGGCGTCAGGCCGGGCTCAGAAGGGCTCCTATTTCTGCCTTACCTCTCTGGCGAGCGGACGCCGCACCTCGACCCCAAAGCCAGGGGGGCTTTCTTCGGGCTCACGGCCCGTCACGGCGTCGAGCACATGACCCGCGCCGTGATGGAGGGTGTGATCTTCTCCCTGCGCGAATCTCTGGAGATCATGCGCGGACTCGATGTGCCGGTAGAAGATGTGAGGGCTACCGGCGGAGGGGCGAGGAGCGATCTGTGGCGTCAGCTCCAGGCAGACATCTACGGCACCCCCATACGCAGGACCGTCGCCGACGAGGGACCGGCCTACGGCGCCGCACTCCTGGCAGGGGCGGCCTCAGGCACCTACGCCGACGTGCACCAGGCTGTTTCCGTGGTGAAACTGCGAGAGGAGATCACCGATCCCGACACAGAGCGGGCGAATATCTACGAGGAGCACTACGAAATCTACCGCTCGCTCTACCCGGCGACGAGTACTGCCATGTCCCGCCTCACGGACCTCGCCGC
>DASTKM010000302.1:0-2944 GCA_035715885.1 Rubrobacter sp. | reverse complement strand
GAGATCATACCCGAAGTAGAGGCCCGATTCGGCATCGGTTCTTGACAGAACAGCCCGCACTCCAAGAAATGTCATCCTCCGATTACAGCGGGTCAAGGGCTAGAATCCGGCGCTCTCAGACTGGACCGCGGCTATCGCGTTAGGCGCTATGAGACCTATGGAGGCCGCGTGCTCAGCCGCTGCGGTGGTATCGGGAACCGCCACCATCTCCGTCCCGAGCTTGCGCGCCTCGTTGGCCATCGCTCTGACCTCGGCGTCACGCTCGACCGAAGTGACGTCCCTGATGTAAACGGCCTTGATGCGTCCCTGGTGCTCCCGCACGGACTGCAAATAGATCTCCGGGTCCTCCTCCCCCGAGTCCCCTATCAGGACGAAAGGCAGGTCCTCATAGATGCGGAGGAGGCGCCGGATCACCCCCATCTTGTAGTCTCTGTGCTTCCCGAGAACGCTCAGGCTCCAGTCCTTGAGAAAGAGCGGTCCATGGGGAACGCCATGCACGTTCAAGAAGTCCACAAGCATGTCGTAGATGTTCCAGGGACTGCTAGACACGTAGAAGACAGGATTGGAAGATCTGCTGTCCGGGCCCACTTGCAAAGCCCTGTAAAAAGCGGCGACGCCCTCGAAAGGTAGCCGCGTATGGGCGTTGTTGCGTACCACTATCCAGGCCATCTTCAGCACATTCGTCGCGCTGGAACGCACCACTGTATCGTCGAGGTCGCTGATCACACCGAAACGGGCTCCGCGCGGCACGAGCACGTGTCCTATCGATCTCACCCTTCCTCCACCCGGCGACGGTGGAGACAGGAGCTCCAACTCGACCTGGTACCACCCGCCCGGACCGTCGAGCGGCTCCTCAAGCTGGAAGCGCACCTCGAAGAAGCCCTCCGCGTCGGCGGTGGTCTCGACTTGCAAACCCCCGAAAGAAGCCATCACCCGCGCGCCGGCCACTTCATCGCTCGCGAAGCGCCGCGCCATGTTGAGTATGTTCTTCCATACCGCATCGTCCCGACCGGCGCGGGTGATGCCAGCCTCCTCCAGGACGCGGCCCCGCACGAACAGCTCCCTGCTCGTGCCGTAGCCCCGGTAAGGTAGGATCTCGAA
This sequence comes from Rubrobacter sp., assembly GCA_035715885.1. Classification (GTDB taxonomy): domain Bacteria; phylum Actinomycetota; class Rubrobacteria; order Rubrobacterales; family Rubrobacteraceae; genus Rubrobacter_D. The sequence goes on along the minus strand of DASTKM010000302.1, from coordinate 1,843 downwards.
CGGATCTAGCAGCCCGAGACGCCGCTTCAGCCCGAACCTGAAGGCGTCGAAGCGTTCATCGACCCCCTGCGCGACCTCCAGCGCCCTCCGCTTCAACTCGGCCAACGAGTTTCCCTTCCGACTAGCCCGGGAGAACCTCTTCCCACCTCGGCGTTACGATCCCGAACAATTGCAAGTCCGTGCCGGCGTCGTTCGCACCACCCCGGTCGGCCATCTTGCCCCCACTAAACCTGGATCAACCTATCCTGTAGTACGGAAACTAACACGGCGGGCGAACATTAGACAAGGCCTCGGTTACCAAGGCGATTTGCACAGGTATTGACGTAGTGCGAATCGCGCCTTCGGCAACGGGCGAGAGGCTTTAGGCGAAAACCTCCATGACGGCGCACGCCATGCACCACTCCAGTAGCATTCGCTCACCGATACGCACCTCCACCACGTCATCCCCGCAGGCAGCATGTTCCAGGCTGAAAACGGCAAAAGAGAGCTCTCCTTCACCTGGAATCTCGGCCTCCACAGGGTGGATCGGTTCTACGTCGTAGCGCAGCATGCTATCAGTATCGGCCACCACACGGCCTTACCTTAGCGACCGGCCGGTGACTAGCCGTTGTTCGGGACCGGGACGCCGAGGTGCCCGTAGGCCCTCTGGGTGGCGACCCGTCCCCGGGGGGTGCGTTGGATCAAGCCGCTCTGCAGCAGGTAGGGCTCGTAGACATCCTCGACGGTATCGCGCGCCTCGCCGAGGGCCACGGAGATCGTACCGATGCCGACAGGCCCGCCCTCGAACTTGTCTATGACAAGCCCGAGATAGACACGGTCGGCCCTGTCCAGGCCGAGGTGGTCGACGCCCTGCATGTCGAGCGCGGCGTTCGCCGTCTCTTCATCTATCTTCCCGTCGCCGACGACCTGGGCGTAGTCGCGCACCCGCTTGAGGAGCCGATTGACGATGCGGGGCGTCCCGCGGCTGCGGCGCGCGAGTTGCCTGGCGCCGCCTTCGGTGATGGGTACGCCGAGTATCTTCGCGTTGCGGACCACGATCTTCTCCAGGTCCCTGGGCCCGTAGTATTCGAGTCTCTCCGCGACACCGAATCGGTCGAGCAGAGGTTTTGTTAGCAGGCCCTTCCTGGTGGTCGCGCCAACCAGCGTAAAGCGCGGCAGGTCCATCCTGATGGTGCGCGCCGAAGGCCCCTGGCCGAGGACGATGTCCATCGCGAAGTCCTCCATCGCAGGGTAGAGGACCTCCTCGATCTGCCTGTTCAGGCGATGGATCTCATCGATAAACAGGAAGTCGCGTTCCTCCAGTGAAGTCAGGATCGCCGCCATATCTCCGGCCCGCTCCAAAGTGGGCCCGCTCGTCGGCCTGAGCCCGACCCCCATCTCCTCGGCGAGGATACGGCAGAGGGTGGTCTTACCTAGTCCGGGAGGGCCGTCCAGCAGTATGTGGTCCAGGGCCTCATCGCGCTGCCTGGCAGCCTGCACGAAGATCTTGAGGTTCTGTTTGAGCGCCTCCTGCCCGACGAACTCGTCGAACGAGCTCGGCCTGAGCGAGGGCTCATCGTCCTCTGCGTAGGCCTCGGGGTCGAGCGGATCCTCACCGAAACCCGCAGCCCCAGTAATGTCTTCAGGCAGCTCCTCGGTTCTTCCTTCGCCCCGCACGGTAAAGTCGTCCATCTCCTCAGTGTTCAACGCCTGCTCCCTATCTGCCGTAATGCCTCCTTTATATACTTCTCCACGGAATCCTGCGGTGGCACGTCGTTGAGGGCCTTCTCGGCCTCCTCGAGTCCGTACCCGAGCGCCGTTAGCGCGTCCCTTGCCTCCATGTACGGGCCACCCCCACCGCCGC
>DASTKM010000301.1:0-6402 GCA_035715885.1 Rubrobacter sp. | reverse complement strand
TGGTCCCCGCGAACTCGTGCCCAATGGTTACGCCCGGCTGGGCAAACGGGTACTCACCGGAGGCGATGTGAAGGTCGGTCCCGCACAATCCCGAAGCCTCGATCCGGATCTTTAACTCGCCAAGACCCGGTGGCGGTACGTCACGGGGCTCAACTTCTATCCCTTCCCGCCCGGGCCAGACCACACTTATGCTCATGATTTAACCACCCCCTGTGTCTTCGAATTTCACACTCTCTCCTTCACCCCCGGCAACCGCGCCTAGAGTCAGCGCGTACCAAGTAGCGCCTGATAGCGAGGCCCGCGAGTGCTATCGGCAGCGCCACCACTGTCCCTATCGCCGTCAGCTGGCCCCGGTTTATCCCGGTCTGCGTTATCAGCTGGGAGGCGACCGCCAGCGAGGTCTGACTACCTGGGCCCGCGAACGTTTCCAAGACGCAACACGATAGCTACATCTCTCAAAGCTACACGTCCTTAGAACGCGAGCACTTCCGAGAATCGGATTACGTCCAGAAATCGTCCGAAAAGTCTCAGAGGTCCCTGCGGCGTAGCCCTACGAACCGTCGATAGGGTACTTTTCGGCCCACTTCTTCCTCCGTGTACCGGCCAAATTCTGCTCTTTAGACCAGCAGGCATTAAGGAAGATAAGAGCTCCATACCATCGCGGGTTATGGGCTCCGTTAGGCGGTGCATCGCCCGTGCCGCCCCGTACAACGAGCGTTAGACCTCGTAGTGCTCCTCCTTGCTCCTGAGCCGGGACGGCCTCACTCCGACGAGTTCGCGATGACCATCGGCTTGACGTTGGCGGGGTCTTTTCTGCTCGCTTGTAACGCTTCTTCCGTGTCCTCCAGGCCGTAGTAGCTCGTCACGATCGCGTCCAAGTCCACGCGCCCTGTGGCGGCCAGCTCTATCGCGGCCGGGTATGTGTTCGCGTAGCGGAAGATACCGGTCAGCCAGATCTCCTTGTTCTGGATCAACGCCAGCGGAATGCTCGACTCCTCGCCGGGACCCATCCCGACCACGACGGCGGTGCCGGCGGGCCGGATGCAGCGGATGCCGTCGCCCAGCGCGACTTCGTTGCCCGAGCATTCGATAAGGGCATCCACCTCCACGTCGGCCTCCGCAAGCTGTTCCTCGGAGACGTTTATGGCCCTAGTGGCGCCGGTCTTCTCGGCTATCTCCAGCCTCTCTTGGGAGACATCGGTGATGGTGACCTCCGTCGCGCCCTCGGCGAGCGCCACCTGCATCGCGAGGAGCCCGATCGGTCCCGCGCCCGTCACCAGCACGTGGTTGCCGGCCCGGACGTTCGCCTTCCGGCAGGCCCAGATGCCTACCGAGAGCGGCTCCATCAGCGCACCAGCGTTGTCCGAGAGGTTGTCCGGCAGCGCAAACGCGAAGTCCTCATGGATCGTCACGTAGTTTGTGAAGGCGCCGTCGATGGGGGGCGTCGCGAAGAAGCGGACGTTTGGGCAGAGGTTATAGTGGCCTGCCCGGCACTCGCGGCAGGTCATATCGGGAACGCCCGGTTCCACTGCCACCCGCTCACCGACCTCGTGTTTGGTGGCCTCTTCTCCCAAAGCCACGACGGTTCCCATCGACTCGTGGCCCAGGATCAGGGGCTCGCGCACGACGAACGAGCCGATGCGTCCTTCCTCGTAGTAGTGCACGTCGGAGCCGCAAACGCCGACGGCCCTTATCTCTACGAGCACCTCCTTTGAGCCCGGCTCGGGGACCGGTTTATCTTCGAGCCGGATGTCATGCGTGCCGTACATGATGGCAGCCAGGTTCTGCATTGCGGCTCCTTTCTTTGTTTCGTGCTTCTTATTCTCCCTTGACCGCTCCAAGCGTTAGGCCTCTCACGAGCCAGCGACGGACGGCAAGGCCGACGATCACCATAGGGAGTACCACCACCGTGCCGATCGCCGTCAACTTGCCCCAATCGATCCCGGTCTGGGTGATCAGCTGCGAGGCAGCTATGGGGATTGTCTGGCTCTCGGGACCACTGAAGGTCCGCGCAAAGGCGTAGTCGTTCCAAGCGAATATGAGGCAGAGAACGGCGGTGGTCACGATGCCCGGCGTTACTAGCGGCAGTGCGACGCGCCAGAAGGCTTGAAACCTCGTTGCACCGTCAACCATCGCCGCCTCCTCAAGCGACACGGGCAGATCCGCGAAAAAGGCGTTCATGAGCCAGATCGCGAAGGGAAGGTTGAAAGTAAGGTAGGCGATGATGAGCCCTATCACGGAATCGAGCAGGTCAAGGTTACGAAAGATCAGGTACAGGGGCACTATCACGGCCGCGATCGGTGCCATCCGGGTGCTGATGATCCAGAAGGAGAGGTGCTGCTTGCCGCGGAAGTGGGAGCGCGCGAGCCCGTATCCCGCAAGACAGGCGAGAGCGACGGAGATTATCGTCGAGATCCCGGCTGCCAACAGGCTGTTCTTGACGTAACCGCCCAGGCTGTTGCTCCCCGTAAAGAGACCCTGGTAGTGTTGTAGGGTGGGCTCGAAGATAACCTTCGGCGTAGTCGAGAGGATATCGTCGGGAGATTTGAACGACGAGAGCACCATCCAGACGATCGGCACGAGCGTCCAGAGTAGGATCAGCGCCAAGAGCGCGTAGAGCACTATTTGGCTACTCCACCTGCGGCTACTCTCGGTCATCTTGCAAGCCCCTGAGCCTTGAGTATTCGCAAGAAGAGGTTCGCGATCACGATCGAGAACGCGAGCATCCCGAGGCCGATCGCCGCCGCGTAGCCGAGGTCAAAGAAGCGGAAAGCCGTTTCATAGAGTCGGATCGGGATGATCTTGGTCGCGTCGGCCGGGCCACCGTTGGTAGTGACTAAGATTATGTCAAAGAAGCGAATAGCATCCATCGAACGGACCAGAAGCGCCACGATGGCGACACCGGAGATTAACGGCATCACGATGTAACGCAGCCTCTGCCAATAGCTGGCACCATCCACCCGCGCCGCCTCGATCACCTCACCCGGCATCGAAGAGAGGCCGGCGAGAACGATGATCGTGACCAGCGGCGTCCACTCCCAGACATCCATCAAGATGACGGCTACGAGTGCCGATTCTCCGCTTCCGAGGATGTTCTTCGTGAAAATACCTGTTGCGTTGAGTACCCAAGCGTATAGTCCGTAAGTCGGATCAACCAGAAACCGGCCCAGCAGACCCACCATCACTGGGGCTATGAATATCGGCATCAGGAACAGTGAAAGCGCTAGGTTTTTGCCCCAGACGAGCTCGTGAATGAGCAGAGCGACGGCGATGCCGAGAAACATCTCGAGCCCGACGGTGGCGACGAAATAGATCGCACTGAGCACCCAACTCGAGCGTACGGCCGGGTCGGCAAAGAGGTTTACCCAATTCTCGAGCCCCGCCCACTCAAACGAGAGGCCCCCGATCGGCGACACCTCGTTGAAGCTCATCCAGACGATGAACAGGAACGGAAAGATCGAGAGAGCGGCAAGGAGCAGCAGAGCAGGCAGCATCATCCTGACGCCAAACGACGGCATCCGTAAGAGCCGATTTAGCCCCCGGTCCTTGTCGGTCCGAGCGACGCTCATGGCGCTTAAGCCGCTCCGGTAGCCCGGTCGAAGCTCTCTTTGGCGTCCTGCATAGCCTGTTCGGGCGATTTGTCGGCGGCCAGCATCTTGGAGAGTTCGGTGAAGATGATGGTGTCACACTCGTTCCACTGTTGGATCTTGGGGCGAAGGCCGATGTTCTGGGATTCCCACGCCTTGAACACCGCATCTGCGGTGAGCATGTTCGGCGCATCCGACGGTCGCGTCTTGGCCTTCTGAACCTCCGGCATGTCGTAGACGGACTGCCGCGTGGGTGTGCCGCCTCCCTCCTCGCTGAACAAGCCCATGCGCTGGGTCTGGGGCGAGGTTGCCCACACCAGGAAGAGCCAGGCCGCCCGCTGCTCGTCCTCAGGAGCACCGCTATTGATGCCGATGCCGGTCCCGCCGTACATGTCGGCAGCCCTTGCGGGTCCGGTGGGTAGCCTCGTGTACCCGACCTTGCCGCCCAGGTCTGACGTCTCGATCCCGGCCGCGAACTCGTGCCAGTTGGGCGTCATTGCCAGCTCGCCGGCCCTGAAGGCCTCGTCCACGCCGCTCCAGTCCCAGGTCGTGCTCCCCGGGTGCGCGATGCTTAGGAGCTTGTTGTAGAACTCCGCCGCCTCGAGCGCCTTCGGTTGATCGAGTTGGGCAGGGCCGGGATCCTCGCTGCCTAGCCTCCCCACCTCGACGCCGTTCTCAAAATAGTCGCCGCCGTATGCCCAGAGGATATTCGAGAAGTCGCACATCAGCGAGTCGTACTGCTTGGCTTGGTGGCCCGTGCCGTATTTCACTTCGTTTGCATTATCGTTGAACCACTCGGCGATCTGGTAGTACTGGTCCCACGTAGATGAATCTGAGGGCTTCGGATCGAAGCCGAGGTCCTGTTCCATCTGCGAGCCGTACTTCTCGAACAGGTCCTTGCGATACATCCAGATCATCGTCGGAGCGTCGTAGGCCAGGGCGTACAGTTCCTCCTCGCTCTCAAACTTGCCCGCCGCGTCCAGCTGAGTGGGTATGAAATCCCCCGTACCTTTGGGTATCGAGGGGAGACTGTCGTCTTCGTTGAACGCATTCAGCTCCGCAAGCCCCTGGTAGTACGGAGCCAGAACCTGGTAGGGATCGGCGTAGATTATCTGGTACTGACCTTCTCCGGAACCGAAGTCGAGCGCCACTTTCTCCACCAGTGCACCCAGCTCGATCTGCGTGATCTTCACGTCGATGCCCGTAAGCTCCTTGAACGGCTTGAGGTTCGCCGCGATCGCTGCCGTCGGCGGGGTGTTCTCGGATATGAACTGGAGCGTCGTGCCCTTGAACTGCTTCCACACGTCTCCGCCGGCGGCTCCACCACCCGCCCCCTCCTCACCGCAGCCGGATATCCCTAGGAAGCTCGCTCCGGCTAACCCAGCTCCTGTGATCCTGAGAAACTCCCGCCTGGTCAGCCCGTTCGAAGGTCTCATCGCCTTTCTCTCACCTTTCTTCCCCATAGACGCAATTCTTCTCCGCGCCGAATTTCCCGTCAAGCTGGCCCTCCCAACGGCCCGGCCCATTCCCCGTGTCGACCACCGTCCATTGGCCTTTACCCTGAAACCAACTCACCCCAAACACAGCTCACCTCGTACCGATTTTCACTAGTCTACTACCTGACCTTGATGCCGTGCATTTCGCCGACACCCTCGGCGAAGTCTGCCGGCCAGCCGCCTGCTTGCCCACCGAAGATCATCTGCAAGGCCTCGTGCTGCCGCTCATCGGCTCGTTCGTCGATGAACAACCCAAAGGGGCCCTCTGCTCCGGCCCAGATGTTGCCCTCGAAGCCGCCCATCCCGATAAGGCTCAGGCCGTCCAGCCGAACGTCGCCGTAGTGTCCCTCGCGGATGTGCTAAGCGAGCACGCCCTCACAGTAATTTTCGGCTAGGAAGCCGCGCGAACTCAGAGGGGAAGGGGATGTCGCACCTGCAGACCTCGAACCAGTCCCCACCACATGCCACTGAGGGACGTCACTTGCAGCACCGGGTTCCATGTTCCCTTCTCCTTTCCCCGCATCCCGCACTAGCATTATGCCGAATTGTGACGCCCAATGCATCCTTTTGGGTAAGGGCACCCTTCAGAGATTGCGCAGACCGAACTCGGAGCCGTACAGGACGTCTGATCTGAAGAGCTGCGCAAGAGTTCATGAATTCATACTTTGCATGGGTCAATATCTTCGAAACGCCCGTAATCCGCCAGTAACAGATCCGAATCCTGGCAGGCGCACTGGATAGGCCGGAGATCATGGAGAAATGCGAAAGTGCTGGTGTTGCGCAGAGTCTTGTTTACACCAGTAGTACACCAACTCACACGAACGGCGGCGAACAACCGAGAAACATCGTAGAGGCGAATTGGCTGTTTTGCAGGCGATTGTGAACAACGGCGAACAACTCCGACATCCTGGATCTGCCTTCACACGGCAGAGGTCGCTGGTTCGATCCCAGCATCGCCCACTTGTTAAATGCACTACTTTGCAGGACTTTCGTAGCCCCAAAGATAGTGACCCCAACCACGGCCCAGCTTTTGTGCAGCAACCGTGCAGCAACGCGCTGAAGACAGCTCTGAAGAGTCGTCCTTTATAGAAACATAGACGTGGCCGATCTAGGACAGGAAGGCTGCGAGAACATTTGAGTATGAACGGTGGGGGTACGAGGTCGCCGCATCCGCCGCCCACGTTGGGGCGCACGCCCGCACGCTGCCCACTACGCCCTAAAGGCCGCCAGCTTCGCTTCCGCTGCGGCCCCCGCCAACTCTGGGGCTGCCAACGCCAAGGAACGCGATTGGCAGTACCGACTCCTTTTGAAGGACCCTC
>DASTKM010000300.1:0-4207 GCA_035715885.1 Rubrobacter sp. | reverse complement strand
CCAGGCCCACAACATCGCGCTGCGCGAGCGGGCCGTCAAGATGGGTATCAACATCTCCGAGTACGGCCTGGCCAAGGCCGGGACCGGCGACTACAAACCCGTGGCCACGGAGGAGGATCTCTACTCGCGGCTCGGCCTCGCATATATACCGCCGGAGCTGAGGGAGGACACTGGTGAGATCGAAGCCGCAGATAGAGGCAGATTGCCCGACCTCGTCTCCGTCGAAGACGTCCGCGGGGACCTGCATGTTCACACCAACTACTCTGACGGCAAAGGCACCATCGTGAGCATGGCCGAGGCGGCCATCGAGCTCGGCTACGAGTACCTCGTCTTTTGCGACCACTCCCAGAGCCTCAGGGTGGCGAACGGCCTCTCGCCCGAGCGCCTGAAGAAGAAGATGGAGGCGGTGAGAAAGGCCGACGAGGGCTACGGTGAGATCCACCTTCTCTGCGGCTCCGAGGTCGACATCCTCAGGGACGGCTCCCTCGACTACGACGACGATGTGCTCGCCGGGCTGGACTTCGTCGTTGCTTCCGTGCACACCTCTTTCGGGGTCGGCGAGAAGGCCATGACCGAGCGCATCGTGCGGGCGATGAACAACCCGTACGTGCGGACTATCGGCCACCCTACAGGCCGTATCCTGAACCGCAGGGAACCTTATGAGGTGGACGTGTCGCGTGTGATCAGGGAGGCTGCCGCCACGAACACGGCCCTCGAGCTCAACGCCTACGTGGACCGTCTCGATCTCGCGGTTCCCTACGTCCGCGAGGCCGTGGGAGCAGGCGTCAGCATCACCATCGACACAGATGCCCACGACGAGCGGGCACTTGCCTTTATGAAGTACGGCGTCTCGCAGGCGAGAAGGGCCTGGGTCGAGAAGGGGAGTGTGATCAACTGCCTCCCCTTGGACGAGTTCGAGAAGTACCTGAAGAACGGGAAGTAGTCATGCCGGTGCAAGACCCCTTCTCTGACCTTGCCGAACGCTACAATTCACCGGGCGAGATAGTGCGCCACTAGCTCGTTGACCGTGGGCTCGCCGAGCATCTTCCGCTCGTCCATCCGACCGGGTGACCTCAAAGGACGGGTTTCCAAGAAGGGAATGCAACAAACGACAATTCTCGGGCGTAACCTGCTAAGGTTAGGTTAAATACATGTAATGAGAAGCTCCCTCAAGGATTGCAGATTGTTGCAGCCGGAAGTAGGATAGGATGGTTGGCCTCCTTTCTCGTGTAGCGGTTGCGTGGCGGATCTGATCCGACAAGAAGAAGGTTAGGTATGCGCCCTTACGTGCAGGGAACCGATGCTTCCGCGCTCCTGGGGGTTCGCCTTGAAACCGACAAGACGGCGGGGCGCATGTACGCAGCCTATCCCAACCTTGCCAATGTCCGCTGGCTGCTCCCAACCAAACAGCCCGCTTTGCGCCGGGCCGGTATAGAAGGGCTCTATCAACCGAGTAGTCTGCGGGGCCGGGCACTGCGAACCATCATCGGCGCCGGAGCTCTTCAGGGTCAAAAGGTATGGCTGGAAGAGGACAACCTTCAACGCTTGGAGACGATGCTGGCATCCGTCATGGGAGTGGAGGCGGTACGCTTGGCTTTCTATCTGGGCGTACCAGCCCCGCACCGGAAGGTCACCGCGCAGGTACTCACCCCGGAGGGGAAGACGTTGGCTTACGCCAAGATCGCCACTTCTCAGTTGGCCCAGGCGGCACTCAAAACCGAAAGGCGTGCCCTGTCGCGGTTATCGCAGAGCGCTGGCCTGCAAGGCACAGTACCAGAGGTATTGGGTTCTCTGGAGTGGCACGGGGGCACAATACTCCTCATTACGATGGGGCCCCCGCGTCCAGGTCCTAGAGGACTGTCATCGGCGCACCTGCGTTTCTGCACGCAGCTTTTTCAGTCCTTTAGGGGGCACCAAACGTTTGTGGAGAGTCCGATGTGGAGTAGCATGTCCGAAATATGGCTCCATCTTCAGCGCAGCTCACCCGAAACCCTGCCCGCTAATCTCGGCCCAGCCCTTGAGAGGCTGCACGACGAGTTGGGGCCGGTGAATATGCCTCTGTCTCTGGCTCACGGCGACTTCGCACCCTGGAATACCCGATTGGGAGAGCGATCCCTGTTCGTCCTCGATTGGGAGCGCGCCTCCGAAGGAATGACTCCCCTGTACGACGCGTTCAACTTCCAAGCCCTGCAGTCCGCCCTGCTGGGTCGGCGTAAGGGTATTCGGGATCGCCTGTTTCTTCTGAGGTTGTTGGACGCCATCTGGCCGGAAGGACACAAACATCTGCCCATTTTGTATCTTGCTTACCTGACACACGTCACCCTGCTCTATAGCGAGGCCCAGAGCCTAGTCCCCGGCGTCGGAGACAAGAAGGTCTGGCATTGGTTCGCGCAGCAGATAGAAAGCGCCCTGCACGAGGATGCGTCATCGATGCCCTGAAAATGCGGGTATGGTAACTTGTGCCAGATGAAGATCTTGGCGGTCCACAACAGGTACCAGCGCCCCGGCGGCGAGGACCAGGTTTTCGTGGACGAAACCGCTCTCTTGGAGACCCGAAATCACCGCGTGTTGCGTTACGAGGTGCATAACGATCAGGTCAAGCAAGTGAACCGTTTGACCCTGGCCAAAGACACAATATGGAATTCTTCAGCGTATCGTGAACTCGGGGCCATGATTCGCCGGGAGCGGCCCGACGTGGTTCACTTTCATAACACTCTACCCCTAGTCTCCCCGGCCGGTTACTATGTCGCCAGGGCCGAAGGGGTTCCAGTGATCCAGACCCTGCACAACTACCGTCTGCTCTGTCCCGTAGCTCTCTTCTTCCGAGATGGGCGGGTGTGCGAGGATTGCATGGGCAAGGCGGTCCCCTGGCCTGGCGTCGTTCACAGGTGCTACCGAGGGAGCCGGGCGGCGAGCGGGGTTATAGCGACGATGCTCACCGTCCACCGCGCTTTGCGTACATGGACAGAGATGGTTGATGTCTACGTCGCCCTTACAGAGTTTGCCCGGGACAAATTCATCGAGGGTGGCCTCCCTGCGGGGAAGATCGTGGTGAAACCCAACTTCGTTGCCCCCGATCCTGGTCAGGGGCCAGGAGGAGGCGGGTACGCCTTGTTCGTGGGGCGGCTCGCGCCCGAGAAAGGGACAGGGACGATGCTAGCCGCCTGGAACCGGCTCGGAACGAGGATCCCGCTCAAGATCGTGGGAGACGGACCATTGAGGGATCGGGTAATGGGAGCTGCCGCTAGACAGTCCAACGTGGAGTGGCTGGGACACAGGCCGGTGGCAGATGTCCACGAGCTTATGGGGAAAGCCGACATGCTCGTCTTCCCCTCACAGTGGTACGAGACGTTCGGCCGGGTAGCGGCAGAAGCTTTCGCAGCGGGCACTCCGGTTATCGCAGCTAACATCGGAGCGGTCGCTGAACTCGTAGAACACGGCCGCACGGGACTCAAATTCCGTCCCGGCGACTCAGGAGATCTCGTCACACAAGTCGAGTGGGCCCTGTCGCACCCGGCGGAACTACGAAGTATGCGTGAGGAGGTCAGGGCCGAGTTCGAGGCAAAGTACACCGCGGAGCGCAATTACCGGACGCTGATGGAGATCTACGAGGCTGCCCTGGAGCGCAAGAAGGTGCCGGCTTGACCCTAGCTTCGCAGTACGTGCTCGGTATGCGGGTAGACGCTACCTCCTACGAGGACGCTTCCCAGCGCGTAGCACGATGGGCACACGATGGGCGCTCAGCTTACGTGTGCGTGGCGACCGTGCACATGACCATGGAGGCCTTTGACTCCTCGGCGTTTCAGCGGGTGGTAAACGGGGCAGACCTGATTACGCCTGACGGAAGACCTCTGGTTTGGGCCTTGAGGAGCTTGGGGGTTAGAGACGCGACCCAGGTCCGGGGGACGGACCTGACGACGCACGTGGTGGAGCGAGCCGCGCGGGAAGGCATACCGATCGGGCTGTACGGTGGCACGCCAGACCTGCTAAAGACGTTCGTTCGTATCCTGGAAAGACGCTACCCCGGGGTGCGGGTGGTGTGCCAGATCGCACCACCCTTTCGTCCGCTGACACCAGAGGAAGACGAAACAGTAACGAAGGAGATACGGTCCTCGGGTGCACGTATCCTGTTCGTAGGTATCGGATGTCCCAAGCAGGAGAGATGGATGGAGACACATAAGGATCGCATTCCAGCGGTGATGCTGGG
>DASTKM010000299.1:0-2618 GCA_035715885.1 Rubrobacter sp. | reverse complement strand
AGACCGGTACTGCGTCCCCACGTCCGCGCCCTGACGGTTCAAAGTCGTCGGATCATGGATGGTGAAGTAGACCTCGAGAACATCTTTGTAAGAGACAACCGAGGGATCGAACGTAACCTGCACGACCTCGGCGTGCCCCGTCGTCTCCGAGCACACCGCCCTGTAAGTCGGGTTAGGCACGTGGCCGCCAGAGTACCCGGACTCGACCTTCTCCACGCCCCGCAGCTCCTGGTAGACCGCCTCGAGACACCAGAAACAGCCGCCCCCGAGCGTGGCGACCTCCCTCGCAGGGCCGTTCACCCTATCGTCAGTCGTCATGGCTCACATCTCTCCGTTCGTATCTTTTCGACACCCTCGGTATACCGCATCCGTTACTCGGGTGCAGGGCTCTGGGCGGTTCTCCGTTGAACCTACCATTCTTGTCGGGCATGGTCACCCCTCCTCGACGAAGGCGGAAACCTCGTCGCGAGGTTGTCAAATGGGTCTCGATGAGGAATTATCTATGTATGCTCGAGCAGATGCAGGAGCACTGGCGGGAGTTTAAAGAGAGCAAGCCAGGGCAACGCTTCAAGGACCGTTACCGTCGCCGGCGGCAGGACGAACAGGGGCACATCTTATGGAGGATCTTCCTGATCACCCTCGGCGCCGTTATCGCTCTCGGCAGCCTGGTACTCGCCCCGCTGCCTGGCCCCGGCTGGGGCACAGTCTTCATCGGGCTCATGATCCTGGCCGGCGAGCTCCTCCCCGCGGCCCGCTTCCTCGACTGGCTCGAGGTACGGCTGAGGACGCTCGGACGATACGTCTACAAGATCTGGCGGGCTTCTGTTTGGGGTAAGATCGCGGTGATCCTGGTGGCTGGGCTCTGTGTCGCAGCGGTCGCTTACGTCGCCTACCTGTTGCTTTCCGGCGTCTGGTTGTTCTGAGCAGGTACGGCCGATCCCGTTAGGGCTGCGCCTCACGGTCTAGAACCGCGACGGTATCCCGATAGTACTTCAGGGCGTTTTCGTGGCTGTCGCCGATGCAGACGGTGCCGACCTTGCCGTACTGGGAGAGCGCCCCGATGAGGTGGAAAACCACCCCCTGCTGGGAGGCGCTGTCGAAGTGGAGGCCGTTGTCAACAGCTATATCCACCAGATCGTCAGGGGTCAGGCCCTTGTATGCGGGGCTCTGGAGGTTATCAGAAGCGTAGTAGTAGCAGGGCTTCGCCGTCGGCGTGCAGTACAGTCCGTCATTTGCGTCGTACGTCCCGTCCGTCAGGAAACGCAGGATCAGGTACGGATGTGTGGTGCCGCCCTTGCGAAGGTTGATCTCGATAGCCGCGTGCTCCCAGCCCTCGCCGCGTCTGACGGAGATAAAGTCGATGGCGAACCTTCCCAGGGCGCCTCGTTCCCTGAGCACCTCCCCCACCCTGTCTCCGGCCTCCTTGATGTCGCGGCTGTACTCGGCGTCAGCGGGGAACGTGCTGCCGAGGAAGATCTGGCCTGAAGGCCCTCCCAGGACCTGGTCGTGGGTGGAGACTACATTCGCCTCGCCTAGAGGGTTGATTCGGCACTGCACGGAAGGTGAGCGCACCTCCCTCCCCTCCACCCAGCACTCTACTATGCCGCCCATCTCCTCGAACTTCCGCCCGTAATGCTCCCAGGTCTCTCCCACTGCCTCGAACTTGATGCGCCTCGGCAACTCGTTCCTGACCCAACCCGCAAGATCCCTACCCTCAGGCGCCCCTTCATAAGGGAACACCGCATTTCCCTCACCCGAGAAACCTTCATCCAGCTTGATGGCCGCCCTTCGCAGCCCGGGTTTGCGGCGCTTGAGTTCGACGACGGCCTCGACTACGTCGTCCCCGTCACGCAGGTGCTCGAACCCATCTGGCAGATGGACCCCGGCCTCCCTGAAAGCCTCGCGGCTGCCACTCTTGGTCCCGAGGTAGTTGAGTTGCGGGTCATTGCCGTAGAGCGGGATGCCAAGCCGGACGGCGAGACTCCGTTCCAGCGCCGTGCTGTTGAAGCAGGTCATGTGCGCCGCCTCCGTGTCTGCTATCGTAGAGCGTATCCGCTCCAACAGACGCGGACGGTCGAGTATCTTCTGCGTCAGCGGCACATCGGAGGAGTCGTGGCAGGAGAGAAGCGTCAGCCGGCTGCGGGCGTGGCGCAATGGGATGCCAGGCAGAAGATGCAGATAATAGTCCACAATGGCTGTCGCGATGTGCTGGCTCGTGACGTAGACGACGTGGGTGCGGGGCAAGCGCAAGAGCATCAGCATGCAAAGCATCCGCTCCTCGTAGTGGTGCGCACCGGCAATCTTCCCCAGCTCCTCGACGTCGAGCGTGAGGCTCGGCACCACGACGACCGTCTGGGAGGCGCGCGGATCAGAGATCACCCGCCGCGCCAGCGGGTCGAGCTTCGCCTGCAAAGCCGCGAAGCGCCCGAGCTCCTCCGGAGAGCCCGGCTCAGGCACGTCAACCGGCGTCGATGGTGTGGAGATCATGCTGTCACTCCTGCTCCCTGGGCGAAAATTATACGCGAGGCTCCCACGTCCCGCAGAAGAGCCCTCGTCAACATCCCCGGTCCTCTATCTGCTCACCAGGAAACGGTAATGAACCCCAGTTCGTTTCACGA
>DASTKM010000298.1:0-6321 GCA_035715885.1 Rubrobacter sp. | reverse complement strand
CGTTCTGGTAGAAGGGGCCTCGGGTTATGTGAGACTCCAGGTAGTTCCTTAGCTGGGCCGAGATCAACTCCCCGAGCATGTAGTTGTGATAGTAGACGGGGGCTACGGCAACGTGGATGACGGCAGCCCAGTCGGGCTCGTTCCTGCCAGGCGGACGGTGCACGAAAAGCAGCCGCTCGACGAGGTCCCACCACACAGAGTTCAACTCCGCACTATCAGGATCGGCGTAGAGTGCCTGCTCGAAGTGGTACATGACAAGCACGAGACGGGTGAGGATCATCCTGTCTGCCCGGCGGTGGGCGGCGAGTTTATCTGAGTCTCGGTCCAGCCTCTCTCGGTTCGCGCCGGCGACGGAACGGAGCCAACCGGGGTCGTCGACAAGGGCGCCCATCATGAGGGCGATAGCCTCGGTCGTGTTGGCGTGGGCGTAGGTGCGCAGGAGGTAGGGGAGCCTCGGGTTGACGTGACGGTCATAGACAGCGTGTCCGAATTCGTGGAGCATCGCGTCCATCCAGTAGGCGTCAGGTCTGACGTTGGCCAGCACCCTGACGTCGTAGGGATATTCACGTCCCAAGCGGGCGCAGAACGCATGCTGGTTCTTGCCCTCCCTCTCGTAGAGGTCGCTAGATGAGATCACACCCCGCACATCCAATCCAATGGCGTCGAAGGTCCTGCGGGTGAGGTCCTCCAGATCCTCCTCCTCGAAGTAGCGGTCGAGGTCGATGCCCGCTATATCGGTGGCCCTTTGGAAGAATAGGCCTGAGAGGTGCCAAGGCATGACGGCGTCCACCCCGAACTTCAGCCCGAGCTTTGTATCGATGTCCCTCTTTAGTTCCCTGAACGGCGCGTCTGTCGCTGACTCGAGCAAACCCATTATCCTGGCGAGCTCTGGGGCTTCGATCTCCTGAAGCTCCAGCGAGCGCGCGTAGTGGTTCTCATACCCTTGCTCGCGGGCTAGCCTGTTCCTTAGGCGGGCCAACTCCCTGACGGTCCCCTCGACCGCGCGGCCTACGGACTTGGAAGCCTCCCACGTCTCCCGCCGCAGGTCCTGGTCTGCGCTGGTTCGCAGCAACTCCCTGACCTCGTTCTCTCCCATCTCCCTGTCCCTGACAACGCTCCGATGGTTGCCGTAGATGGCGTTGGCCTCGGCCTCCAGTTCCTCGATGCGGCCCAGGATCTCTTCGTCCCCCTGCCGCTCCGCGAACGCCCTGTAGAGCACCTCGACCTGGCGTTGCAGGAGCGGGCTCTCCAGAACTTCCAGGTTCTCGAACCAGCCACGGAGAGTCATGTACTCGTTCCGATCCGAGAAGAGCCCGTTGTACTCTTTGCCGGCGTGCACGAACGCTTCCCGAGCCTCGTTCGTCCCAGATGTCGCCAGGTTCCACCAGGCCTCGTCCGCCGCCCGCTCAAGGGGAGCCATGCGTCGCTCGAACTCGGAGATAAAGCGCTCCAGATCCGAGGTGGTAATAGCCAAAGTGCTCCTTCTAAGGGGTCGGGATCAGCGCCGGGCGGCGCTCTCCCGGCGGTTGCCGAGATAAACTACAACGAGCAGTACTATGATACCCACGGTCGCGAACTGCAAGAGCCCCTCAGGTCCTCCCTGGCCCCCGACGACGAGGGCGGCTACGAAGGACAGGGCCAGCGCCGCGTAACCCGCGGCCTTGAAGGCGAAGTAAGCAACGACCAGCCCGACCAGCGAGTACAGAATAGGCATGAACGGGGCCAGAACCTTAAAGAAACCGAATGGCCCGGGATCAACTGCTCCCGTTGCCCACATCCCGATCTGGCCGATGGCGATAAACGCGAGGAAGGCCGCGACGAAAGTTATGGCGCCACTCTTGAGGGTTACAGGCTCCGGGTCGAAGCGGTGGGGCTCGTACCAGCGGGCCTCACTAACGTCGTAGCGGCCCCTGGTTCTGCGCCCGCGTCCGGAGTCGCGGGCCTCTCTCCGCAGGGACTCGTAAGGGTCCTCTTCCCTTCTGACGAAGCGGCCCCGCAGGCGCTCGCCGAGGGAGGGACCGCCTGACTCGCGCTCCCTGCGCTTGGCAGAGAGCTCGTCTTCCACGGAGCCGAAGTCCAGGTTGAGGCCGGCAAGCTGGTCGGCCGCATGGGCCAGGTCGAGCGCTTCGTCGTGCTGCCGGCGGCGGTTCGGGTCGGAGAGGACCGCGTTGGCCTCCTGCAGCCGGGAGAATTCCTCCGCGCTCCCGCCGGGATAATCGGGGTGACGCTCCTTCGCCAGGTTGCGGTAAGCGTTCCTGATCTCGGCCTGGGAGGCCTCGCGTGGGACGCCCAGCACCTCGTAGTAGTTGATCTGGTCCGCCATCGTTTCCTTATTCTAACCCAAGGTAGCTTCCGTGGTCCCGTTCGTCAGCGCGAGTCGGATCTCCTGCAGACACCACGTATCCTTCTCCGTTTCGGATGCCTCCATTAGCGATTCTGCAGCACCCCCGATCTCACCGAGCGCCCACGCCGCGTGCCCACGCACCAGCGGCGAAGGGTCCCCACGCAAGGCCCGTACCAGCGCAGGGACAGCCTTCTCCAATTTCAGGTTCCCGGCGGCCACGCAGCAGTTGCGCAACAGGCCTGCCCGGCTAGGGCGCGTGAGAGGGGTTCCTCCAAAGCGATCCTCGAACGCCTCGTCGGTTCTTATCTCGAGGACCTTCTCTATCTCCAGGTAAGGTCCCGACCCGGCCTCTTCGGAGAACTCGGGCCAGCGGCTCCTCGAAGCCTTGGTCTTGTTGTAGGGACAGACCTCCTGGCATACGTCGCAGCCGAAGGCCCAGTCACCCACTTTCGGACGGAGCTGGCGAGGGATCTCACCCCGGTTCTCGATCGTGAGGTACGAGATACAGAGCCTGGCGTCCACGACGCCAGGAGCCTTTATGGCGCCGGTGGGACACCTGTCCATGCAGCGCGTACAGCGTCCGCAGGTCCCTTTACCGGGCGGGTCGGGATCTAGGTCGAGGTCCACGATCAGATCCGCTATAAAGAAGTAAGACCCGGTCTCGTTGTTTATCAGGCAGGAGTTCCGTCCGAAAAAACCTAGCCCCGCATGCTGGGCCGCGGAGCGCTCCAGGAGCGGCACGGCGTCCGTGAAACCGCGGGCTCTTATCCTGACCCCAAGCTCTTCCTCGAGATCCTCCCTCAGCCGGAACAGCCTTCCCTTTATAACCTCGTGGTAGTCTCGGCCCCACGCGTAGCGCGCCACCCTGCCCCCGACTTCGTTCTCGGGATGGTCCCCGGGATAGTAAGAGACCCCGAGAGAGACCACGCTCCTTGCGCTCTTCTGTAGCTTCCTCGGATCAGAGAGTAACTCCACGGGTCTGTGCATGTAGCCCATGTCGGCGGCCATTCCCGCCTCCTGCCACTCCCGCAGACGCTCGCCTCCCTCACGCAGAGGCTCGGCGCGCGCCACGCCAACGAGGTCGAAGCCGGCCTCCAGCGCCCGCTCCTCGAGAACGCGCCGCATCTCTGCCTGGTCCTGTACTGGTCGCATGCTGCCGCCGATTGTACCCGGCGTCGCGCAAAGACGGCGCCTCGTGAAAGCTCTTGCTGACGTTTCGGCCGTTGGAGGTTAAATTCTAGAACATGTCGACGAATACGAGCAATCAATGCCTCACAGGCGGCGCGGTGGGTGGATTGTGATCCTGCTGCGTCTTTTGGGGATAGGCGCCGTCTATGGCGTTGGCTTCATGTTCGTCAAATCGCTGTTTCCCGAGCCTTTCGTGCTCCTGATCCTGCAGGGCGGACAGAGTAGCGAGGGCGATCTGACCACGCTGGCCCTCGTCTACATGGGCGTCGGATTGCTCTCAGGGCTTATCGCAGGCCCCTTGTTCGGCGGGGCCTTGCTCCTGCGGCGCGGTCGTTCGGAAGGTTCGGGTCCCCGCTTCGTCCTCAGCCTCGCGCTTGCGCTGCTGACGGGGTTTATCTCCGGCGTACTCACCCTCATCGTCTACGCGACGGGCATCCTCCCTGGCGGCGGCGTCCTCGACCCTCTACGCCTCATAGAAGGTTCCAACCATCCGCCGGGAGTGCCGCTCCTCGTAGCCTGGACCATCGCCCGCGACCTGCTGCCGGCAGGCCTCGCAGGACTCTTCCTCTCCCCCCTGGCTGGAGGCGTGCTCCAGCGGCTCTACGCCGCCGAAAGACCACCGGCACAGAAAGGCTACTCCTGGGAGGAGTAGCTTTTCAGCACGTCAGCAAGGACTCGCGCACGCCAAGGCTGACTGGCTGGCAAGCTCAGATTATGCTTACCAGCGCGGAGATCTTGCACTCGGCTAGGGTGTAATCGTTTCGCCTGCCGGTGGCGCTGACCAGGTATTCCAGGCAATTACTGCGGCAATCTACTTTGCCGCAGGGGATCTCGACGGTCCCGAGGTCCTCCACGATGCGAACTACGGGGTCGAGGTCGTCACCCGGCGTCGCTTCCACGCGGCGTACGTACTCCCCTTCCTCGAAGTGCTCCCGCCCGTAACGAAAGACCGTCATGCCCGGATTGTACACCGGCTTGACCTGGATCACATCGCTCGGCCGGATTCTGCGCCCGCGGCGATTCCGGGTACGATGGGGCTTCCCGCTTGACTTGCTCTATGATTGGATGTGCAAGCGAGCGGTAGGCAGGAGGAGAGGCTGAGGCGGACGTTAACGCGAAGAGAGTTCTTGAGGATGTCTGGCGCGGGGGTAGCCGGGGCATCGTTGCTCGCCGGGTGCGAACGCGTGGGTGTGCTCCCTGACCTCCCAGGCAATACCCCGTCTGCTGACAGGGACACCAACGTGGTGCTTATCATCATGGACAGCCTGAGGAAGGATCACATCGGGGTCTACGGCAACGATAAGATAAAGACTCCCAACCTGGATGCGCTGGCAGAAGAAAGCCTGCGCTTTAGTAGGGCTTACCCCGAGTCCGCGCCGACGATCTGCGCGAGGAGGGCCATACACACGGGCCTCAGGACCTGGCCTTTCGAGGACTGGCGACGTTACAGGGGCATAGACGTCGGTCTTCAGGGCTGGCAGCCGATCCCAAACGACCAGATCACCCTCGCGGAGACTATGCGAAGCGCGGACTTCGAGACGCTGTTCGTCACCGACAACCTGCAGCAGTACGACGCCTCCATGAACTTCCAGCGTGGCTTCGACGCCTTCGATTTTATCCGGGGCCAGACCACAGACAGCTACAGACCACTCTATACCTGCCCTCCCGGGAAGGTCGAGCAGGCGCTGGTGAATAAAGCCGCTGTGGGGCCGGGGAGCAGAACGTACTTCCAGCGATACTTCGCCAATACGGCGTACCGTAGATCGGAAGAAGACTGGTTCGCCCCTCAAGTCTTCACCCGGGCCTCCGAATTCCTGGAGACCACCAGATCCGAGAGACCGTTCTTCCTTATGGTGGACTGCTACGACCCTCACGCACCGTGGGACCCTCCGGAAGAGTACGTAGATATGTACGACGAGGGTTACGACGGCCCCGAGCCTTTCGCGCCCGTGGACGGAGGCAGCGAGTACCTTAGCGGGCGGCAGATCCGGCGGATGAGTGCCCTCTACTCGGGAGAGGTGACGATGACGGACCGCTGGCTCGGCCGCTTTCTGGACAAGATGGAAGAGCTAGACCTCTCCGACAACTCCCTCCTCATATTCCTCTCCGACCACGGTATCGCCCACGGGGAACACGGTGTCGTCGGTAAGCTCCCCTCCACCCTCTGGCCTGAGGTTACGGACATTCCGTTCCTGATCCGCCATCCGGAGGGTAAGGGAGCGGGGGCGACGAGCGACTACTTCGCCTCCACCCACGACGTCGCGCCGACGATACTCGGGTTTCTCGGGATCGAACCTCTGCAAGCGCTGGATGGCCAGGACCTCTCCGTGATGCTGGAAGGTGGAGAGCCCGAGGGCAGACCCCACTTCACGCTCGGATACCACGACCACGTCTTTACCAGGGATGAGGAGTACGCCATGATGAGCCGCAACGACGGGACGGACGCCAGGCTCTACGATCTGCGAGAAGACCCTGGCATGTACGAGGACGTCGCGGGAGATCTTCCCGACATCGCGCGGCGTATGTTCGACGACTACGTCCTGGAAGACGCCGGAGGGCCGCTGCCCAGGTACTGATTCGGACTACGAAATGGCTTTCAAAATGTTCATCTGCGTCATGCGGCTGTCCCGCAGCGACCCTGACTACGGTTAGAGCGTGTTATGAACCCACGCCGAGGATGCCGCTCGCTTGCTGGAGGAAGAGGCAAGCGAAGGCGACAAAGTGAAGCCCCGCCAAAGTGGCGGGCAGCCTCTCGTAATCCTTCGCCAGCCGCCGAAATCGCGATGCCC
>DASTKM010000297.1:0-7950 GCA_035715885.1 Rubrobacter sp. | reverse complement strand
CGACCCTGCGCCACACGTAGGAGGAAAAGGGAGTGCCGTGGACCAGCACCACCGGGGGTCCCGTCCCGAATGCCTCGTAGCGCACCGCGCCTTGAGACGAACCGTACTCCCTGCTCAACGTCCATCCGTCCATCGCCTTGGATCTCCTCTCCGTTTCGTGCCCGCTCTGCTTATGATGGGCCGGTGGGACACTTCGGTCCACGTTCTCGGGGTCACGGGCCACTTCGGGGCGGAGGAGGCCGCCCACTCAGGTTTCTGCCAGCGGCATGACTGCTCTCCTCGCCTTGACTATCGATAACGACATTCCGCCCCCTGGCGTAGCGCGTCGCATTCCAGACCATCGGGTGTAGGCGGTAACAGGCATAGAACACACCGACGTTGCGGACAAGGCGTTGGGGCAGCTTCTTATGCTCCATGGACTTCTTGCTCCTTCCACATCAACTCCAGAGTACCCGCTACACCGGAGGAAGCCCATTCTGCCCGCAAGGTTTGCCAGCGAACGTCTGGATGTTTGCATTCTGACAGCGGATTGCGATGACATTGACCCACATGCGTGCCACAGGCACGTGCCTCGCTGCGACTGTGCCCTCATACACGGCTTCGAACCAGGATAGCCATACGAGTACCAATCCGCCCTGTGGTGAGAAGAGATAAGGCGTCTCAAGAGATGCTGCTCAACCTCTCCTGAGCTAAGATGTTCCTCACAAGCAGGAGGTACGCTCATGACAACCAAAGCTGGCGTCGGCATGAGTCGACATCACAATCCCAACCTCGCTGGTCGCGAGGCCGCTGAGCAGGCACTACAGAAGGCGGGCATCGTCAAGCCAGACTTCGTCGTCATGTTCGGCTCTATTGGATACGATCAGCACTCCTTGGTGCGTGCTGTCCGCGAGGCTACCGGAGGTGCACCCCTCACAGGTTGTTCGGTAGAGGGCACGATAGATGGAGACGAAGCGGACGAATCTAATTTCTCGGTGTTGGTTACGGCCATCTCATCGGACGAGCTGCGCTGGCACAACGGATTGGCGACGGGACTGAGTGCCGACTCATGCGCCCTTGGGAAGCGGGTAGCCAAGGACCTGCTGCCCCACCTTTCTGCTGACACCATTGGACTTTTTGTCTTTCCTGATGGGCTCACGTATGACATCGACAACTTCTTTGCAGGGCTGGAGGGGGATCTCCCAAGCGAGCGGTTCCTGCCAATCTGGGGCGGGGGAGCCGGCAACAATCTCAATTTGGGGAAGCCAACCTACCAATATTGCGACGACGAGGTCGTATCCGACGCAATCTCCTACGCTCTGCTCTCGGGCGAGGCGCGCCCTGCCTGGGCCATCGGCCATAGCCTGATCCCAATAGGTGGCGAGCGCATAGTGACACGCTCCCAGGGCAACGTCCTCTACGAGATAGACGGTAAACCCGCCACTGAAGTACTGAAGGAGTATTTACCAGAGGATGCCCTCACTGAGGATCGCGACTGGCTGCGTTACGCTATATCGCTCGCGCTCAGTTTCAGAGCCCCTAGCTACATGAAGGATGAGGAGTACGTTGTTCGAGGCGTACCCCAACTGAGCCTGACCGACGGCTCCATCACCGTACAAACGGAGGTCCAGGAGGGCACAAGCATCTGGTTCTCGAGCCGAGATAAGGAGAAGATCACCACCGGCTTCGATCGGATGGCAGCCCAGATAAAGGAGCAACTAGACGGTGCCCAACCGGAACTCGTTTTCCAGTTTGAGTGTGTGACCAGAGGCAAATTGATGTTCCGTGAGCAGGAGAAGTTGCAACTACTCAGGCGGTTTCGACAATCCGTTGGCCCGGAGGTGCCATGGGTGGGTTTTTACACCATAGGAGAGATTGCTCCGGTAGAGGAGCACAATGGCATTAATCGATTCGCCTCGATTATCCTTGCCCTCAGTTGACGCCGAAAGGGACCATACTAGCGCAACGCGTTTGACGGAGGATGCGGGAGTATCGTCTCAGAGTTGATCAGGAGGCGCCATCCGATAAAAGAATCGGCCAAGCCCTCCCCGGTTGATCTCAAACTCGAGCTTGAGGAAGCTCTCCTGCAACGCGGCGTTCTCGAGAGATCCTGCATACACCGGCTCGTAGCCTGCATCTCGGTTGAGCTGCTCGACAACCTGCCGCGCCTCCTCATCACCGCACCACAAATTGCTCGGTGTCGAGCGCGCTTCGCCAATCCTATCGTAGAGCGCTGCGAAGTTGGTGTTAAACGCCTTGGCCGTCGGCCCGTTCGTCCTGGACTTCACGTATTCGGCGTTCGAGGAGAAGCCCGAGGGGGGCTCCACGCCCACGAGGTTCGTCGCATCGATCACCGTTTTCCCGTCAATGCCCTGCACATTGTCGAGGGACTGGGCGATCGCGCCGCCAGGGACCGCCACGAGTACGGCCTCAGCCTCCGAGACGTCGCCACCCTCTCGTCCGATCCTCCGTACCTCGTGGCCCGCCTTCTCCCAGAGACCCGCAAGCCCCCCACCGATGTTGCCTCTACCGACCACAGCGATCTTCAATTCGATCCTTTCCCTCGCTTCAGTGGCTAGCTCACATGGCTGATCATATCGTAGACGCTAGCCAACACTATCCTGAGCCAGGTAAAGTGGTCGACGCTCCCAGGGATCTCGTGTGGCAAGCCTTCACCGAGCCCGAGCATCTCGCGGCGTTCTGGGGCGGACCAGGGATCACCGTGCCGGTCGAATCCGTCGCCATGGACGTCCGTCTGGGGGCAGCTTCGAGCTGACAATGGTAGCCCCCGACGGCGCTGAATACCCAAACCGCGGCGAGTACGTCGAGGTCGACAAACCCGGCCGGATCGTGTTTACAGAACCCGACACGGGGATCACCGCGACGATAACCTTCGCCGAGGTCGGGGACAAGACCGAGGTGACGATCCACCAGGTCGGCGTCCCCGAACGGTTCCTCGGACCCGAAGCCGAAGCCGGATTCGCCGCCATGTTCGACAAGCTCGAAGCCCTCCTCGACCAGAGGACCGGTGGCTGAGCGACTCTCCACGCTGCTTGGTTTGCTCCCTTCCACCTCCAAGACTTTACTCAACGGGTCACGAACGATCTTTGACTTCTGAGACTCGTTAAAGGTAGATCGTTAGCGTACAAAACTCCCATTTCGGTACCGTGACCCCAATGAGGGCCGAGCTAGACCCATGAACCTGCTTACCAAAGGCACCACCATAGCCAACGGGCAGGAGTAGGGACACTGACTCAAAGACTCAGTGGGCAGGGCGAAAGATGTGGCGAACAGCGGCTCTTCCTAAGAGCGCTGATTCACTTCTCTTCCTGCCTGACCTTCGGCGGGCCAACCTTGGAGGGCGCTCGCGGCAAGATTCGTAGATCTCCATTGCCAAGTCTCTACCAGCCTACCGATCCGCTGCAAGCCCAATTATGCGCTTGGAAGTAGCTGCGACTTCGGGGATAGCTTCGTCGCTAGAAAGGCTGAGCAGCAATGCGATACGCGCCGCCACCAAAAGGAGCTATCCCCAGCAAGGTAGTATTCTCCGAAGATGAGATAAGAAGGAGCGCGTCACGACGATACACTCAGTCTGCTGAGTGTTGATTGGGACACAGAATCACAGGAGGTCGGCCGATGCTACTCGAGAACAAGAACGCCGTGATCTACGGGGCGGGAGGGGCGATCGGTAGCGCGGTGGCCCACGCCTTCGCCCGCGAGGGGGCTAGAGTGTTCCTCGCCGGTCGTACCCTTGAGAGCTTCGAGGAGGTAGCCGAGGGGATCCGCTCCGCTGGAGGAGTGGCCGAGACGGCGCAAGTCGATGCCATCGACGAGACGGCGGTCGACCAACACGCTGACACTGTGGCCGCGAGCGCTGGAGGGATCGATGTCTCCTTCAACCTCATCTCCTACGGGGACATCCAGGGGACACCGCTCGCCGAGATGCCCCTCGAAGACTTCGAGCGGCCGGTCATGAGCGCCCTGAGAACCCAGTTTCTGACCTCCAGGGCGGCTGCACGGCACATGGTCTCTCAAGGATCTGGGGTGATTCTCTTCTTCGGCGGCTACGGGGACCCGTTGCCTGACTACTACCTGGGAGGATTCCAGGTCGCACTCAACGCCATCGAATCCCTGCGCCGCCAGTTGGCCTCCGAGCTCGGAGCGCATGGTATCCGTGCCGTGACGCTGCAGACGGGCGGGGTGCCAGAGACGATCCCAGAGAGCTTCGATGGGCGCGAGGAAATAACAGAAGGAATCGTTGGGCAGACGATGCTGGGGCGGGCAGCGACGCTTGAGGATGTCGGCAATGTGGCCGCCTTCGCTGCCTCAGATCATGCCCGCACCATGACTGCGACAGCTCTCAACATCAGCTGTGGGGCGATCGTAGACTAGACGCAGATACTCTCATCTCGATCGAGGCATGAGGAGGTATGTAATGCGTAAACTAATCGTCAGCAACATCCTGTCACTGGATGGCTATTACGAGGGACCGGGTAAGAATGTCATGGCCCTGTTCGACTATCGTCGGGATCTCTACCCGATTGACGAAAGCTTCGATGCCTATAACGCCGAACGGCTGCGGGCAGCCGATACGCTGCTGCTGGGACGTGTTACATACGATGGTTTCAAGAGTTTCTGGCCGTCCGTGGCAGACTATCCCGACGCCACGCCAATCCAAAGGGAGATATCACGGCTCAATAATGCGATAGACAAGGTGGTCATATCAGATACCCTGACCTCAGAAGAGACGGACCCGTGGCATAAGAGCACCCGCATCATCAGCCGCGCAGAGGCTCACGAGCAGATTGCCGAACTCAAAGGCCAAGTCGGCAGAGACGTCTTGGTATTTGGTAGCCGAACACTCTGGAACGATTTGCTGGCAAACGATCTGGTCGACGAACTACACCTGATGATCGGCCCGGTTGTTTTGGGTGCGGGCACGCCGGTATTCGACGAACAGCCAGCGGTTGCCCTTCGGCTTATCGACACCCGCATGTGGGATGGCTCAGGGAACGTACTCCTACGGTACGAAGTCCGCCGCCAAAACACGTAGATCGCCGGCGCTTTGATCCTAGGCCCTATCCCTCACGCTGCCAGTTCCACCACCGCCAGATCAGCCCCCAACATAGACAACATACCTATTGGCGTAATTAGTCGAAGGGTGGCCAGGGGTTCACCTCAAGAGTGCATAGCAACTACGAGCGCACGGGCGCTGACCTCACCTGGCAGGGCGTCCGCCTGCAACTTCGGGCGCGGGTGAGGTGCTTTTGCCACGGCAGTCGGTGCTGCAGGCGAGCGATCTTCTGCGCGGCTGCTACAGGGAGCGGTCCAGACTTCGCAGCAGCTCGTGGAGCCGCGCTTGCTCCTCTTCGGGAAGAGCAGACATCAGCTGGTGCACGAGGTCCTCGTGGGCCGGCACCACCTCCTCGAAAAGCCGCCGCCCCTCCTCTGTGAGGTAGAGACGGTTGGTCCGCCCCTCCTGGCGCCGCGAGACGAGCCCCCGCCGCTCCATCTGGCCCACCAGGTGGCTGACGTTGCCCTTGGTGACGTGCAGCGATTCACCCAACTCCTTCTGCCTGGACCCCTCCGCAGCCCCCACATGCGCCAGCACGTCGAACTGAGCGTAGTTCAAGCCGTAAGCCCTTAGGTGCTCGGCCGCCGCCCGTTTCACCTTCTGGACGACCCGCCACATCCTGAGCCACGCCAAGACCGAGTGCCTCCTCAAGCCACCGCCCCGACGTACGGATTGTCGCTCCACTCCCATTGTAATAGGGAGTTTAATGTTAAACCAGCCAGCCATCAACCCGAGTTCGAACCGCCGGAACGGTACGAAGCCGGCCAGAGCCACAAGAGATATCCGCCAGCGTGCCGGAGTGGACTCTTTCGCAACAGCGGTTGACATCTCAAAGTTCAATATTAAACTATCTGTGAGTTCAACATTGAACTAAGGAGGTCGCACATGGCGGATCTGGAAGTTGGTGGCCTGCGCCACGCGTCCTCGATCACCAAGGATGCCGCGAGGAACGTGGGGTTCTACACCGGGGTGTTGGGGATGCGCCTGGTCTACAGGAGCCTGACCTTCGACGCCCCTTCGATTCACCACTTGGCCCTGGCCAACGGTGCGAGTACAGGGGCCGCGAGGAAGGGACGACCCAAGATTAGAGAGGGAGGTTCGAAATGATCGACGTAGGGTTGTTGGTGTTGAGGTTGGTTCTGGGTGTGATCTTCATAGGCCATGGTGCCCAGAAGCTCATCGGTAGCTTCGGCGGGCCGCGGATCTCGGGCTTCGCGAAGATGCTCGAGCAGTTGGGTGTAAAGCCTGCCAAGCCCATGGCGATCCTGGCCGGACTCGCGGAATTTGTCGGCGGGATACTGGCGATATTGGGCTTCCTGACGCCTCTGGCAGCGCTGGCCCTCATCGGGGTGATGATCGTCGCGGTACTCACGGTGCACCTGAAGAACGGCTTCTTCAACACCAACGGGGGCTACGAGTTCAACCTGGCGCTTGCGGGGATAGCCTTTACGCTCCTGATAGTAGGTGCGGGAGCCTATAGCCTCGACAGTGTTCTGGGCATCTTCTGGTAGGCGACACCTTGCGCTCGAATGGAGGAGAGATGAACGCCGAGGTCAGCAACAATCCAACCGAGTATCGTTACGAGCTCTGGGCCGACGCTGAGTTGGCAGGCTACACTCAGTACAGCCTTGGCCGAGGGCGGATCGCTTTCGTCCACACCGAGATCTACGAGTCCTACGAGGGCATGGGACTGGGCACCCGGCTGGCCCGGGCGGCGCTCGACGACGCGCGCGCCAGGGGACTGGTGGTAGTGCCTTACTGCCCGTTCATCGCGCATTTCATCGAGCGCCACGTCGATGAGTACCGTGACCTTGTGGCACCCGAGATGCTCACTGGGGACAGACAATGAGCCAAGGGAGTAGAGTCTAGCGCGCAGCTCCTCGATCCGCAGGACGTGCCCGTCAGGCAAGAAGGTGAGGCGATCGTGCGGGTGCTGGTAGGGGAGGGCTCTCCGGTCGAACTTGGGACCCCTGGGCTCATCCTGGACGTGGAGTTGCCGGGGGTGGAGTCTTCAGCAGCCCGGTCCCGTCCGACTTCAACGGCTTCGTGTACATGCTGGAAGGCGAGGCCAGCTTCGGTGCGAACATGCGGTTGGCGAGCCGCTCGCAGATTGCAGTTCTCGGACCGGGTCGCGCGCTGACCATCGTCGATGCGCAGCCCGGGACGCGCTTCATGCTCATGGCCGGGAAGCCGTACGGAGAGACGCCCGTCTACAATGGACCGTTCGTGGATTAGCCCCCTACACTCTAGGGGGAATCGTCATCATGACAACACCGACATCGAAGCTAACAAAGAACTCGTGCGCACCTACTCCCAAATAGTCTTCAACGAACACCACACCGAGCACGCTTCCGATTTCCTCGCACGGTAAGTGAAATGGCATGGCGGCACGCTCGGCACGGGGGAGAACTAATCTCACCCGCGATCACCGCCCGGCGATGAGCCTTCCCGGTGCTCGCGGGCGTCGGCACCGCCCTACCGGAGACTATGATCCCCATTGTCGCGGTGCTGGCCGCCGTCTTCGCCGTCGCCTGAGATCCGCGGGGCTCTGTCGCGATAGAACCGAGGCTTTTCCGACGGTTTCTCGCGGAGGTTCGAAGCATGGCTTCGCGTAAACCGTACGAAGGTACAGGCCAGAAACAGTGCTTCCGCACGGTGTCCGCAGCCGGCCTCCGGGCCACTCTCTGAGTGTCACCCACAATCAAAGGAGGAAACGGATGGATGTCGCGAGAATGTCCGAAGCGCATGTTCCCGAGCCGGGAACCATAGAAGGTCCATCACGCCAGGACCTCCTGCGCATCTACGAGCAAACGGGGACGATCGCGGTCGTGGGAGCCTCTGCGGACACGCGAAAGGCCGCTCACGTCATACCGAGCTATCTCCAGTCGCAGGGATAC
>DASTKM010000296.1:0-2251 GCA_035715885.1 Rubrobacter sp. | reverse complement strand
GCGGACCCGTCAGATAGAAGAGATTCGCCAGGAGCGCGACGCGGCGAGGATGGAGATCGACCGCCTCTGGTCCGAGATCGAACGCCTCAACCTCGTCGAGTTCCAGCGCGAACTGCAGGAGAAGACGATCTCGACCCTCGAGGAGGAGAAAGCAACACTACAGTCCGAGCGCGAACGCCTCCTCAAGGAACAGATGGACCTCACGGAGGAGAAATCGGCCCTCTCTGAAGACCGGGTCCGCCTCGAAGCCGAGCTCAAGGCTATGAAGAACCGCGGCTTCTGGTCCCGCCTCTTCGGCGGCTGATTGAACCACTCGGAAAGAACGGAGCTTCTATGACGTTTACCGGTCTCTTCAGGGCGTGGGCCACGGTGCTGGTAGCAATGCTCGCCGCGATCTTACTCACGACTGCCGCCTTCGCCACAGGAGCAGGAGCGCAGGAGCAGCCCCCATGCTCGGGAAAGGTGGTCCTGGATCCGGGCCACGGCGGAACGGACTCGGGAGCGGTAAACACGAAGTACCGTCTCACCGAGAAGGAACAGACTCTGGACGTCGCAAACAAGCTCAAAGCCCTCCTCGAAGAAGACGGCTGCACGGTGTACATGACGCGCACCGATGATCGGTACCTAACCAATACCCAGCGCGCCAACAAGGCCAACTCCTTCAAGGCTAAGAATCCCGGGGACTACGTGCTGGTCTCCATCCACATGAACGGCTCCACTAGTCCCTCCACCGATTACACGACAACCCTCTTCGGGAAGTGGCGCAAGGACAAGGAACTGGCCAACACCGTCTTCGGCTCGCTCTCGACCCTGCCTGCGGCCAACGGCACCGGAACAATAGCCACCAGGAAGCCATACTCGTTCGCCTCGGGCGTCCTCCTCAAGAGCGACATGCCAGCGACCATAGCCGAGACCGTCTTTATCACTAGCGATAGAGAAGGACAGCTCCTCTCCAACGACACGGGAGCGCGCCAGCAGCAGATAGCGCAAGCCTTCAGGGTGGGCATCGAGGACTACCTCACTACCCACTAGCACACGGAGAAGGCGATATTCCTTGCTCCATCACTTGCCTGCCGTGTTGGAGCGGTAGGATAGAAGGAACTGATGAGCCTGGCGATAGAGACCGAGAAGCTTACCAAGGCCTACGGCCGCAAAGCGCGGGGCATAGAGGATGTGGATCTCGCCGTGGAGGAAGGGGAGGTCTTCGGTTTCCTCGGGCCCAACGGAGCCGGCAAGACCACGACGGTAAGGACCCTGCTCGGGTTCTTGCGGCCGACGAGTGGGCGTGGCCAGGTCTTCGGCCTCGACATCAGGAAAGACAGCGTGGAGATAAGGGCCAGGGTTGGCAATCTGCCCGGGGAGTTCGCCCTGGAGGACAAGATGACGGGAGAGGGGCTTCTCAAATTCTTCGCCAGGCTGCGCGGCGTCGAGGACCTTGGCTACGCGCACGAGATCTCAGAGAGGCTGGGGGCCGAGTTGCACCGTCCCATGCGCAGGCTTTCGCGGGGGAACAAGCAGAAGATAGGGCTCGTGCAGGCCATGTTCCACAGGCCGCCTTTGTTGATGCTCGACGAGCCTACCGGCGGGCTCGACCCGCTCGTGCAGGAGGAGTTTCTCGACATCATCGAGGAGGTCAGGGACGAGGGACGAACCGTCTTCTTCTCCTCGCACAACCTTGCCGAGGTCGAGCGGGTGTGCGACCGGGTGGGGATCATCCGCGGCGGCAGGCTCGCTGCGGTCGAGACGACGGAGACGCTCATAGACAAGTCTTTCAGGCACGTAGTCCTTACGTTTGCAGAAGACGTCGACAAAGAACCCTTCGAGGCGCTCTCCGGCGTCAGGGATCTCAAGGGTGATGGGAAGAGGATCTCCTTCACCCTCTACGACGACCTCGACAAGATGGTCAAGCTGGCAGCCAGGCACAGGCTCGTGAACATGGAGTACGAGCGTCCCAGCCTCGAGGAGGTCTTCCTCACCTACTACGAGCGGGAGAACGGAGGGGTGCGATGAGCGTGGTTCTGAATCGAGGCGAGAAGGGAAGGCATAGCCCAAGGCGCGGGTGGACGCTGTTGGCATTCGTCTCGCACACGGTCAGGATGCAGTTGCGGGGTGTGATCATCTGGGGAGCGGCGCTCGGGCTCTACAGCGCCGCGATGGTAGCCTCGTTCACGGCTATCGAAGGGAGCGCGGATCAGCTGAACCAACTGATGGAGGCCTACCCGAAGGGGATGCTCGAGGCTTTCGGCGTAAC
>DASTKM010000295.1:0-5922 GCA_035715885.1 Rubrobacter sp. | reverse complement strand
GCCGACGGCTGGCGTAGGATGCATTGTGTCGAGCAGTGTGGCGTCCGTCACGCCATCCCTGAGCGTTCCGCTTACCTTCGACCTGAGGTGCCTCCCCCGCGCCAGCATCATCTCAGAGACACAATCCTCTATCTCCAGCTCTTCACAGTGCGGCTCAAGCGCCTCCCTTATACCTTTGCTCACGTAAGTATGCTCGGAGCGGTCTTTAGCGCTGTGCAACAGGTCGTCGCGCAGCCCTTCGTCCTCCGCCGAAGATACTCCGCGGGGCCTGGTCCCCGCCACAGCCTCGCTCTCCACCGAGCGTCCTTCACGGCGGAAGAGACGCTCGGGCGAGGCCCCGAGAAATGCTATCCCATCCTCGGGCTCGGCGTAGAAATGGAAGCAGCCAGGCGTAGCCGCCTTCAGGCTCTCCAGTAGCAGCGTGGGATCCAGATCCCTACAGAAGACGAACTCAGCCCTGCGGGCCAGCACGACCTTCCCCAGACGACCTTCCGTAAATGCCTCGAGAGCCCGCTCGACGTTCTCCTTCCAACCCTGAAAGTCGGGGCTGTCCTCACGGAATATCGGTTCCGGCAACAGAGCTCTGGACGCACCCTCAGGCAATGAGAGGTCTTCGATCTCCTGTACTATCTTCGAGGCGTCATCCATATCCCTGGGGAGCACCAGATTGCAGACCAGCATCGTC
This sequence comes from Rubrobacter sp., assembly GCA_035715885.1. Taxonomy (GTDB): domain Bacteria; phylum Actinomycetota; class Rubrobacteria; order Rubrobacterales; family Rubrobacteraceae; genus Rubrobacter_D. The sequence goes on along the minus strand of DASTKM010000295.1, from coordinate 5,237 downwards.
TCCGTCTCCCCGGCGTGCAGCTCGAAACGCGGCAGGACGAACCGGTAAGCGCTGAACGCAGCCCATTCCTCATCGGGCTGCCCAAGCGGATCGAAGCGCCCTCCGCCGTAGTAACGCGCGCCCGAAACCCCTGAGTCGGGCAGCGACGCGAGCAGCTTGGACAGAGAGCCAGCGACGCCCGCCTCCCGCAGGTCCGCGAACCCCACGGCCGCGACCCCGGCTCGGTCTTCACGTCCCGACCAGTAGACCTTCGGGAACATCCGCTGCTCTGAGAGCCACCTGAAAGGATCTACCCGGCCCGCGGGTACGGCCAGACGCGCGATTCGCTCGACCGGGTCGGCGAGGCTTTCCAGTCTTGCATCTGAGAGCGTACGGCTCACCCGGTCGGCCAGCAACCAGCGGGCGCCGGGTGCCGCACCGTTCTCCCAAAGGGGGCCGGAGTATTCCTTGCTCAACAAGATCTATGCCACCTCGTCATCTCAGGGTGTAGTGTAGCAAGGAGTATCTAGTGGTTTAGCGGCTTCTCTCACAGTCGCAGGCCAGGCACTCAACCGTAGAGCCTGGGGTAGAGTTCGGTGTACCGTTCGTAGGCGGCCTCGTAGGTCGTCTCGCCGGGCAGAATGCGGCTCTCGGGCTCGGGGGTGAGAGGGAGCGTATCTTCGGCCGCGGGGTAGATACCTGAGGCGAGGCCGGCCAGGAAAGCGGCGCCACGGGCTGACGCCACGGAGGATATCTCATCGGGCAACCGCCACAACGGGCGACCAAGCACGTCGGCCAGTAGTTGACGCCAGGGCTCGCCCGAGTCTCCTCCGGTCCCACCTCCGGCGAGGCGCAGTTCGGGGGCGATGGTCCCTAGATCCTCCAACGCCTCGAGCGCCTCACGCAGGGCGAATGCGACGCCTTCGAGGGCCGCGCGCAGGAGATGGCCGCGCGTGTGGTCGAGGCCGAGGCCGGTCCAGGCGCCACGGGCGCCAGGGTCGAAGCGCGGTGTCCTCTCTCCGCTCAGGTAAGGCAGGAACGTGACGCCTCCTGAGCCTGGGGGTACCGCGAGGGCCTCTTCGTAGACATCCTTCCAGGAGACGCCTAGCACTTTGCGGACCCACTCGAGAGCTAGCCCTGCGTTCTGGACCGCCGCCATCGAGTACCAGAGGCCTGGTAAGGCGGCCCGATACAGGTGGGTGCGAGCATGCGGGTCCGTTTCAGGCTCCCTCCTCGGCGTCACGACCTGGCCTCCCGTGCCGACCGTGAGTTGCACGGGACCTGGCCGCAACAGCCCTGTGCCGAGCATGGCGGCCGCGGTGTCTGCCGCTCCTGCCGCCACAGGCAGCCCCTCCCGCAACCCGAGTTCGCCGGCGGCCTCTCCCTCTAGCGTCCCGGCGACGCAGGCGGAGGGGACCAGCGGGGCCAGAAGCTCTGCACGGAGGCCGAGGTCCTCGGCCACCGCGTAGGCCCAATCGTCGGCGAGGAGATCGTAGAGCAGAGTGGCCGAGGCATCCGATGGTTCTGTAGCGGCCTCCCCCGTCAGACGCATGCGCAGCCAATCCTTCGGTTGCAACGCCCACCTTGCGGATGTATACGCGTCAGGCTCTTGATCTCGCAACCACAGGAGGCTCGGCCCTGCCATGCCCACGGCCGGTGGGTTTGCGAGCCGGCGGCCCAGATCCTCATCGAGCCTCCGGTAGGCTGCCAGCTCTGCGCCGGATCTGGCGTCCGCCCAGAGTACGGCGGACCGCAGGGGAAGGCCAAGCTCGTCAGCGAGGACAACGCCGTGCATCTGCCCGGAGAGCCCGAGGGCCTTCACCTCCGCTCCGCGCGGGCCCACGGCAGCGGTCGTTGCTTCCAGAACGGCCGCCCACCAGTCTTCCGGAGAGGACTCAGCCCACCCCGCACGCGGCGCACGCACCGCATAGAAAGCGGAGCCCTCCCCGAGAGGAGCGCCGCCTTCGTCCAGTAGCAGCGCTTTGAGGGAACTCGTCCCTAGGTCGAGTCCGAGGAGCATCGGGGAGTCTTATCCCTGTCCCTGGGACAGACGGTTCTCCTTCATCAGAGCACACCATGCTCTTTTCCCCTGGCGCGCAGGAAGGCGAGCCCGTCCCGAACGAGGGCGTCGGGATCCCCGACCACGTCGCGCCACAGCGCCGTCGCGCCGATGAGCGCCTCGTTCACGGCGGCGAAGGATTCCATCGCGAGCGCGCCGCCGTAGTCGATGTCCTCGAGGCCGCGGAACACCTCGTCCCAGTGAACGTTGGCCGTCCCTGGCGTGCCACGGTCGGACTCTGAGAGGTGGATGTAGCCAAGCCGTGATCCCAAAGAGACGATCGGCTCGTAGAAGCCCTTCTCTTCTATGTTCATGTGGTACGTGTCGAGGTGGACGAAGACGTTGGTCTCGTCTATCCGATCCAGCAGCTCGCCGGCCTGCGAAGCAAGGTTGACGAGATATGTCTCGTAGCGATTTATGGCCTCGATACCAAGCTCGACGCCATACTCCGCAGCGCGACGGGCAGTCCTCTTGAGGACATGGGCGACGGCCTGGAGCTCCGAAGGCTCGGGAGGCTTGCCTGTCAGCGTGCCCACGTGCGTGTACAGACAACCCGTGAGCACCGGCGAGCCCAGGGCTGCAGTCGCCTCCACAGCCCCGTCGAGGAAGCGCCGTGCGCCTTCGGGGTTGGATGGCAGATGGATCTCCGCGGGAAGGCCGAGCGAGCACGAGTAACCGAGGCCGTAGCGATCCAACAGGGAGCGGGTACGCTCGACGTCTATCGAACTGGGATCGAGGAGTGGTATCTCCACGAAATCCAGGCCAGCCTCGGCGGCGCCCGAGATCACACGTTCGGCACACTCGCGCGTCCACTCACCAGCCCAGATAAAAGCGTGGGCCCCGAAGGCCGGGCCGTCATCCTTTGAAAGCGCCGTCATCTCTACTCCGTTCTCTGATGCCGGTAGCACACAGGCAGCGGGCCTGCGTCCCCACTGAATGTTGCCGTCACCCTGCGGATCACAGCCCGGGAGCTACGGCTCTTTTAGCGCTCCGTATTCACCGTTGTCCGTCGCTTACGACTTGACGTCCTTGAGCACGGCCCTGTAGATGACACGGTTTGTGTAGTCAGGCAACGTGCAGGTCTGCAGGCTGACGATGTTCTTGCCCTTGATCGGCCTCAGTACGGAGAGATTGGCTGGCTCGACGACGACCTTGCCGAAGACCTGGTAAGTGTACTCTCTGCCTTTCGCGTCCTCGAGGTATACCTTGTCGCCCTTTTTCAGGTCCTCGAGATCGTAGAAGGCCAGGTTGCTGTCCGTCCCAGGGAACCCGATGCGGTGTCCCGCGATGTAGACGTTGGCAGTCCTCTGCCACGGGAAACCCGTATCCCTCAGATGGACAGCGGCGTGGTCGCGGAACAGCGCCTCGTTGGTGCCCATACCTGTCGGTATCGTGTCGTCCTCGATCTGCTTCATCTCGGGAATCGTGAGCTTGAGGGTCTTGTCCTTGGGGGGCTCGAGCGCGTTGCTTACCTTACGCTGCCCTTGTGCCTCACCCTTCTTCGGCGCGACCTGCCTGGCCTTTGCCTCCTTCGACATCTTGGGAGGCTCCTCCTTGCCCTCCGTCGCCTTCCCTGGCGGTTTCTGCGCCTGCTCACCGGAGGCATCTTTCCCAGCCTGGTCCTTCCCCCCCTCATCGGAGGATTGGCCCGAGGAGGAGCAAGCAGCCAGCGCCATCACCGTCAGGGCCGCTAATAACAGCACCAGATTTCTCAAACGCATCTCATCACCTCTCGCTGTCTCCACCAGACGCCGTGCTCAGAAAGCATATACATCCAGGATAACCGGGCCGCAACATTTGGACCAAACATCCGTTACAAGCCTCACCGCAAGAGATCTCTCACACCATGGCCACATTTTCCGCCACGCCTGGATCACTTCGCCGGACGATCATATTAAGGTTTGTAACCCCGGGTGTAAAGGCCAGGAACTGGAGCCACAGTCACAACCGATTCTTGCTGCGAGGGATATCAACCTTGACATGCCTGAACATATGTGTATACTGCACATACTCGATGTCCATTAGAGGAGGAAGAGAGTGGATACTACGAAGCGGATCAACAGGACTGCGGAGCGGCTGGCGAAGACGAGCGCCGACTCCTACAAGATGGTCATAGACCATATGGTAGCGCAGCAGGAGCGCAACGTGAGGTTCGCGCAGGAGATGTTCGGCGGCACGGTGCGTGAGATCAGGCACCAGGCAGAGAGCAACAGGGCGCTCACCCAGGAGCTCGTCGAGCGGGCCGAGATGCAGCGCGACGCTTTCCGGACGCTGGTTGGCGAGTCAGTTGACGCTTACACGGATTTGCTATACGCGCCCTTTGCCTACTACAAGCAGGGTCTGCGCCTCGTCGAGAGCGAAGGAGCAGGGTTTCCGATCGCTGGCTACGACGCGTTGAACGTCAAGGAGATCGGTGACCGCCTCGACGGCATGACCGCGGCGGAGATCCGCACAGTCCGCGAGTACGAGAAGCGGAACAAGAACCGTGAGACCCTGATCGAGCAGTTCGACCGCAAGCTCAAGGCCGCTTCTGCTTAGACAGATCTCAGGCAACAGGTTTCAGCCGTCGGGTTCTAAAACGGGCCAACACTATACTGACACAAACGCGGCTGATAAGTGAGAAGGCCGGGGGGAAAGAATCCTCGGCCTTTCGCCTGTCTATAGACTTCTTCTAGCTGCGGCCTGAAGCCCTACTTCAACAGGTCTTTCAGATTGCCCTTCTTCTCCTTGACCTTTCCGCGGCGTTGGTCCGCGCGGCCCTCGGCTTTCGTGTCTTTGTCACCGGTCAGGGCGCCGGCCGCTTCCTTCATCTGACCCTTGGCCCTGTCCATGGAGCCTTCGTCTTTGTCCTGCCGGCCGCTCGTGCTTCGTCTACCCACCTGTTCCTCCTCGCCCGGGAATGTTCGCTACTTTACTTACCCGGAGATGCTGGAATCAAACGCCTTGGGGTACCTTTGGCGCCGGAAACCAGGGAGCATCCTATTCCATCTCTACGAGATCCTGGCCCGTGTCCACGGCCTCCTCGTTCTCGACTAGAAACTTGGCGATGGCGCTAGGGGGCATCCCGATAGCGTACTCGCCGAGGCGGCCCGTGTCCTGGACGGTGGTGAGTAGACCAGGGCTCTGCACCTTAATCGCCATAGAGCGCCCCCAGGATCTCCTCGTTGTACGCGTGGGGGTCGTCGAGGGCGCGGTCCGG
>DASTKM010000294.1:0-2170 GCA_035715885.1 Rubrobacter sp. | reverse complement strand
CGCGGCGAGGCCTCTGGGCGGCATAGTCTTCGGTCACTACGGGGACAGGATCGGACGCAAGGCAATGCTGATCCTGTCGCTCCTCATCATGGGTATCGCGACGTTCCTTATAGGGTTGTTGCCGACCTACCAAACCATCGGTGTCCTGGCTCCGATCTTGCTCGTCGTCCTGCGTTTCTGTCAGGGCATCGGAGTCGGCGGGGAGTGGGGCGGGGCCGTGCTGATGGCGGTCGAGCACGCCCCGGAGGGCCGGCGAGGCTTCTTCGGAAGTTGGCCCCAGATGGGGGTCCCGGCTGGTCTGCTGCTCGCCAACCTGGTCTACTTCGGCTCCTCCACCATGCTGCCCGGGTCGTGGGGCTGGCGCGTGCCGTTCCTGCTCAGCATCGTGCTCGTCGGTGTCGGCCTCTTTATCCGGCTGAGGATCATGGAGACCCCGGCTTTCAGGCAAGTCAAAGAGTCCGGCACCGAGGCTCCCATGCCAATACTGGACGTGTTGCGCACCCACCCGAAGAATGTCTTGCTAGCGATGGGGATGCGCGTCGCCGAGAACGGGACCTTCTACGTACTGACCGTCTTCGTGCTCGCCTACATAGAAGGCGAGCTGGGAATGGAGCAGAGCACGGGCCTGATCGGCGTCATAATCGCCGCCGCCATCGGGCTCGCTACCATCCCCCTTTTCGGGGCGCTCTCCGACCGCGTAGGACGTCGTCCGGTGTACCTGTTCGGGGCCGCCTTCTCGCTGCTCTTCGCTTTCCCATTCTTCTGGCTGTTGAACACGGGCGTTGCGCCTCTGATCTGGATCGCCATCGTCCTCGGCGTGAACCTCGGTCACGACTCAATGTACGGACCTCAGGCGGCCTACTTCTCCGAGCTCTTCGGCACCAGGGTGCGCTACTCCGGAGCTTCTTTGGGCTACCAGCTGGCCTCGGTCTTCGCCGGCGGCCTGGCGCCGCTCATTGCTACCGCCTTGCTCGCCAGCTTCGGCTGGGGGGCGGTCGCGGCGTACACGGCGGCGATGGCGCTCATCACCGTGATCTCGGTAATCCTTGCCTCGGAGACTTACAGGGGCGACCTCACCGCAACCCACACCCAGGAACGCCAGCTCATCTCGGAGGGAGGAGGCTAGTAAAGGGCGTCCCCGAGTTCCAGAGCGGCCGCAAGGTGGAAGTCCCTCATGCCTCCAGGGGCTTGTTGTTTGCTGAAGTGCTGAAATGCTGATAGCTCGTCGTGTAGAAGGCGAAAGCCCTCTGCACGACGCTGTATACTGGTTTCCCGGTAGCGCATCGGGGAAAGATCCTGCCTGGGACAGGCTGTTTCTTCGAGGTGAAGGAGGGACATGAATGAGGTCTCTATAACGTCGGGACCGTCGGTCAACGTTGACCTCACAGGACACAGCGCCCTCGTGACGGGAGCGGCGAGTGGGATAGGGCGTGCTTGCGCCGAGAGGCTCTCGCGGGCCGGGGCTGCGGTCACCGTGCTCGACCTCGAGGGCGATGCAGCCAGAGACGTCGCCGAAGGCATCGGTGGAGAGCCGATGCAGGCCGACCTCTCGGATTACGAGGTGCTCAGTGGCCTCGAGGTCGACGCTGACATAGTGGTCAACAACGCGGGTCTGCAGTACGTAGCGGCCGTCGAGGAGTTCCCGCCCGAGCGCTTCTCGATGATACTCAGGATCATGCTCGAGGCGCCTTTCAGGATCGTGCAGAAGGCGTTGCCAGGGATGTACGAGCGGGGCTGGGGGCGCGTCATCAACATCTCCTCCATCCACGGTATGGTCGCCTCGCCTTACAAGTCCGCCTACGTATCCGCCAAGCACGGCCTGGAGGGCTTCTCCAAGACCGTTGCCCTGGAGGGAGGGGCCAAGGGCGTGACGTCCAACTGTATCTGCCCCGCCTACGTCAGGACGCCGCTGGTGGAGAACCAGATCTCCGACCAGGCGAGTACGCACGGGATCTCGGAAGACGAGGTGGTCGAGAAGATAATGCTCACCGAGCCTGCGATAAAGCGACTGATCGAACCGGAGGAGGTGGCAGAGTTCGCCGCCTTCCTCTGCACGCCTGAGGCGTCGTTCATAAACGGCGCGTCCCTCGTCATGGACGGCGGGGCGACGGTCCACTAGAGAGCTCTTATCAGAAAGGAACTATCGTGACCGAAACCGCGGAAGGGACCC
>DASTKM010000293.1:0-4688 GCA_035715885.1 Rubrobacter sp. | reverse complement strand
TGAACATGAGCAAGATGAGGGTGATCTGGGCTGCCGCGTCCCACCGGTCGAAGTCAGCCGTTATGAATCCCGTCGTGGTAATTATGCTGGATACCGCGAACGCCGAGTCCCTGAGCGCCCTGCCCCAGGAGTCCCCGTAGTCGCCTTCCAGGACGAGGATCCCCCACACGAAGATCGCAGCCGCCGCGATGATCCCGAGGTAAGCCAGCAGCTCCCTGTCGAGCAAGACGTCGAGCCGGCGCCGGGTGTAAAGCAGGTAGTAGAGCGAGAAGGAGACGCCCGATGCCACCATGAAGAAGCCGATTATCGCCTCTATGGCGAGCGAGTCATAGAAGCCGACCGACGCGGTCTTGTTGCTGAAACCCCCCGTCGCAACGGTACCGAACGTATGAACCACGGCGTCGTAGAGCGGCATCCTCGCCAGTAGCAGTGCAGCGGTCTCGGCGACTGAGATAGCCAAGTAGATGACCACGAGGGCCTTGGCCGTGTCCGCGATCCGGGGTGTCAGGCGGGGCCCCGTGAGACCCGACATCTCAGCGCCGATCAGGCGCGCCGCGCCGATCCCGAGCAGAGGCGCGACCGCGACGAAGAGGACCACGATCCCTATTCCCCCGAGCCAGTGGGTCATGCTCCGCCAGAACAGTATGGAGGGCGTCTGGGCCTCGATGTTCGAGAGTAGCGTGGCCCCTGTGGTCGTGAACCCGCCCATCGCCTCAAAGCTCGAGTCCAGGAGGCTGTGGAAGGTACCCTCGACGAGAAACGGTGTACCCTCGAGTAGGGCGGCGAGCGTCCAGGCCAGCGTTACGGAGAGGTAGACATCCCTGTTCGACAAGTACTGGGGCGCGCGGCCCCGAGGCCTGGAGAGACGGAAGCCAACGATTCCGGCTGCGACCATCAGGGTTGCAGGAAGCAGGAAGCTCGGCCACGAGCCGTCGCGGTAGAGCAACGAGAGTGCGAGGGGGACCAGGAGCGCCAGCCCTATCGCGAGGATCACACCGGCGTTCACCCGGATGATAACCCTCGGGTTCAAAGGCTAGGTGGTGAAGAGGTTCTCGACCTCTTCCACGGCATCTTCGACGGTGAACACCACGGCGTCGTCGCCTGGCCTGAGAACCTCCTTGCCCGTGGGGATGATAACTTTTCCGTTGCGCAGTAGAGCCCCCACGATGGCGCCCTCGGGGAATCCTACTTCCGAGAGCGGGCGGCCCGCGACCTTGCACCGCTCGGGGACCCTGAGCTCGATCATCTCGGCTCCACTTGCCAGCAGGGCCACGTCAATGACCTCGCCCTTGCGCACGAAGCGGAGTATGGCCTCGGCTGCGAGCATCCTCGGTGAGATCGTCAGGTCGACCCCGAGGGCGTCCGCGAGCGGCGCGAACTCGCCGCGGCTTATACCAGCGATGGTCATACGGGCCCCCAACTGGCGGGCGTACATGGCGGCGAGGAGGTTTGCCCTGTCGTCCCCAGTGACGGCAACGAAGGCGTCGGTACGGTCAACGCCCTCCTGGAGCAAGAAGTCACGGGAGATCCCCTCGTCGTGAAGCACGAATCCCTTCCTGAGCTGTGAAGCTACGTAGCGCGCCCTGCCCTCATCCCTCTCTATGACCCTCACCGACATGCCTGCCTGCTCCAGCGAGAGGGCCAGCCGCAACCCGATGCGTCCTCCGCCGTAGATGGTCACATCTCTTACCGGCGCCGTGTCCGTGGCCAGAGCGCCCACGGCCTCGGAGATCTGCCTGCGGCCGCTGATCAGGAGAACGTGGTCCCTCATCTCCAGCACCGTTCCGCCTCTCGGCACGAGCGCCTCCCCACGCCTAACGACGCCGACGATGAGGCTGCCTTCTGGCAACCTCACGTCACGGAGTGCACGGCCAACGGCCTCCGAGCCTTCGTTCAGGATCACCTCGGCCACCTCGATGGTGTCCTCGGCGAAGCTGTCCACGTTGATCGCGCCAGGCACCAGCAGCGCTTCCTTGATCTCCTGAGCAGCCATCTGCTCCGTATGGATTATGAAGTCGATCCCAAGCATCTCCCTGGCGAACGGCTCTCCCACCTCGTAGTAGTCGGGATTATGTATACGCGCCACGGTGCGGGAGACGCCTTGGGACTTGGCCGCCAAACACGCGATGATGTTCACCTCGTCGGAGTTACTCGCCGCAACGAGCAGGTCTGAGTTCCTAATACCAGCCTCGTTAAGCAGCTTGGGGTTGGCTCCGTTGCCGGCGATTACAAGCGCATCTAGCTCCTCAGACGCCTGTTCTACAAGCTTCTCGTCCATTTCGACTAGCACGACGTCGTGGCCTTCGTGCGAGAGCATCCGCGCCGTGTTGAGCCCGACCTCCCCGGCTCCTATGATGACCGTGTGCAAAGCGGGAAACCTCCTGCTAACCGTCGGGCCGGACGAGCGGGGACCGGTCCAGGGCATTCTTAGTTCCCCCGACCACGATCACGTCGCCCTCGTTGAGGACTGTATTGCCGCTCGGTATGGTGCCGGACTTGCCCTTCGGCTTGACAGCCAGAATCGTCAGGCCGCTCTCGCGGGAGAGGTGCAGGTCGGCGAGGCTCTTACCCACCCACCTTTTGGGCACTTCGGCTTCTATCAAGGCCTCGTCCTCCCCGAGGTCCACGTAGTCGATAACGGCAGGAGAGGAAATCGTCCGGGCTACCTGCGCCCCCATGTCCCGTTCGGGCTCTATTATGCGGTCGGCCCCGATCTTCTCCAGCACCCGCGCGTGCAACTTGCTGATCGCGCGCGCGACGACGAAGGGTACCCCGATCTCCTTGAGGTTGGCGGTTGCTAGTATGCCGGCCTCCATGTTCTCCCCGATCACGACTGCTGCGCCGTCGAAGTTGCCTACGTCCAGGTCTCTCAAGACTGACTCCTCGGTGGCGTCCGCCGCGAACAGGTGGGCCCGCGGGTACTCGCCCGAGAGTTCCTGTATCACGTCTTCGTCGGAGTCTATTCCGAGCACCTCGTGGTCGAGGGAGATCAGGGTATCCAGCATGGCGACGCCGAGCCGCCCCAGGCCGATGATAACGAAATGCCGGCTCATCCTATCGCTATCTCCTCTTCAGGGAGCGTGTACCGTCGGGGCTTACTTCGCTGGGCCAGGGCCACGACGACGGTTATCGGTCCCACCCGTCCAGCGAACATTACCGCCGCCAGCAAAAGTTTACCGAACGGACTGAGCTCCGTGGCTAGCCCGTAGCCTGGTCCCAAAGAGAGCCCAACAGTCCCGAAGGCCGAGGTGACCTCGAAGAGGGCCGTAAGGAAGGAGACCTCGTCGAAGATCATCAACGCCAGGGACGCTCCGGAGACGAGCAGCACCGAGAGCGAGAGCACGGTGAGGCTCTTGGCGATCAGGGATCGCGGTATCCTTCGCTCGAAGGCTATCACCTCGTCCTGGCCCCGAATCTGGGAGACGAAGATCAGGAAGATTAGGGCAAGCGTCGTTACCTTGATCCCCCCGCCCGTAGAGACAGGGGCGGTTCCTATGAACATGAGCGCGATCTGCACCGCGAGCGTCGGCTCCTGCATGTCGGAGTACGTGACCGTAGTGAATCCGGCGGTCCGCGGTGTCACCCCCTGGAACATAGACATGAGAACCTTGGTCCCTAAGGGCTCGCCGCCCAGTGTACGGGGGTTGGTCCACTCTAGCAGCGCGACGCTCAGGATGCCGAGAACCAGGAGGACGGCGGTAGTGATTAGAACGAGCTTGGACTGGAGAGTGAGGCGCCGGATCTTCCGGTAGCGATAGAGGTTCACGAGCACCGGGAACCCGAGGCCGCCTGCGATGACCAGGTAGATGAGAATCAAATTGACGGTAGGATCTCCGGCGTAGGTCGCGGTTCCACCCTCGAAGATGTCGAAGCCCGCGTTGCAGAAGGCGGCTACTGAGTGGAAGATCCCGAGCCCGAGGGACCCGATTCCGTGTCCTTCGAGCGCAAAACGAACAGTGAGTGCCACCACGCCAACGAGCTCGACGAGGAAGGTTATGAGCGCGACCTGGCCGATGAGGCGTGCGACGTTTCTCGGCGTGTCGGGGCTTGCGAGCTCTTCCCGCACGATGAGGAGCTCGCGGAACCCCATCTGGCGGCCCATGAGGAGCGCGCCTACTGTTGCCGCGGTCATTATCCCTAGCCCGCCGAGCTGTATGAGGCCTGCTAGGATCCCCTGCCCGAGCGGCGTGAAATCGTCGGCGGGGACGACGGCCTGGAGGCCCGTGACCGTCACCGCGCTCACCGACTCGAAGAAGGCATCCAACCAGGTGATGCCGTTGTTGGCCGCGGGTATCTTCAGCAACAAGGTTCCCGCCACAATGAGCCCGGCGAAGGCTAGCACAATGACCCGGGGGGCCGTGAGTCGGGGGAACATCAGCCGGCACGCCTAGGGCTGCTCATCGTCCGCCGACGTGTATCGCGGGTCGCAACTCGGGGTTCGTCCTCCCGCAGTACCTCGTGGGTGACGGGCGGGGTATCGCCTTCTCCAAAGTGGATGTAGCGAAAGAGGTACACGATAGGGTTGCCCTCCGTCCACGCGAAGGAGCAGTGCGACGTCTTCCCCGTTGTGTCGCGCAGGGGTAGCAGGAAGGCCGCGATCGCGTTGGGGACAACGGAGCTTATGGAACGCAGCATCTGCTGATCTCCGACCTCGACTCCCCTTACCTCGAGTACGTCCATGAACTCCT
>DASTKM010000292.1:0-6503 GCA_035715885.1 Rubrobacter sp. | reverse complement strand
GACGCCTAGCTCGAGGCACGCTTCGGCGAAGGTGAGCATCTCCTCCAAGGTCAGGATGTGGCTCTTGTCCTGGAACTTGATGTCCTCAGGCATGCAGTACTGGCAGCGGAAGTTGCAGCGGTCCGTGACCGAGATCCTGAGATAATCCATCTTGCGGTCGTAGCTGTCGGTGAGCTGTGTCAAAGCATCCTTTCGGGCCTGTGCCTATCACTAGCTCTTATTGGATTGTATCTTCTTTCAGAGTCGAGAGTAGCGGCCGAATCGCCCGCGGGTATACTGCCCAGGATCCGCGGCGCCCGTTGGCAACCTTGCGTGGCCACGATCCGGGAGAAGGTGTTGCCCAGGAGGCTTTCGACGCCCCGGCTGATCGTGGACGGTGGAACAGGCGACGTGCCGAAATGCTGACAAGCCGCCTGGCCAAGCCTGGCGGCGTGCTAAGAATCAAGCAGGCCGAGACGGCGGGCGACGTAGCCTGCTGTCGTTGCTTGCAGGAGGAGTGTGGTGCACACAGCGAGGGCGACCATGGACACGGCGATCTCCGCGCCCTCGACCCCGCGCGAGAGGAGCAAGCTCGCGACGGCTGCGGGGATCACACCCATCTCCCTACACCAGCTGATAAACGCCGTCTCCCTGCCCGTCCATCCGCCGCGCCGGTCGGGCAGGAGGCACACCAGAACGGTTATGGGGCGGGCCACGAAGATGAAAACGAACATCACCAGGAGGCCGCCGAAGAAGTATTCGCCGAGCGCCTCGAAGGGCAGATTTAGCCCGAGCGTGACGAAGACGAGCAGGGTGGCTATCTCCGCAACCTGTCCGAGGAATCCTTCGAGGAGTGTAGCGTGCTCGTCGTGGTGACCGAGGCCGAGCAACTCCATGTTCCCGACCATCAGTCCCATGACGAAGGCCGCGAGGTAGGCCGACCCGCCGAGAGATTCGGTCGAGAAGTAAGCGAGCGCGACGACGGCGAGGATAGCCACCCCCGGCGACTCGTCCCAAATGCCGGCCCGCGCCGTCGAGGAGACAGCGTAGCAGAGAACCGCTCCGGCAACGGCGCCGATCAGGGCCCCCAGCACGAGTTCTTTGGTGAACTCCAGCGCGGGACCCGAGAAGGTGAACCTGCCGGCCTCCACGGCGCCGACCAGGGTCAGTGTAAGTACCGTGCCCGTAACGTCGTTGAAGGCGGACTCGGCGACTACCGTCTGGGACACTTTGGGGCGGACTTTCAACCGGTCGAACAGGGGGATGAGGATGGCGGGATCTGTCGAGGACAGTACCGCTCCTACGAGCAGGGCCACGGGGAAGCCGACGCCGAACACGGGGGAGACCACCAGCGCGACGATGAGGGCTGTCAGGAGTACGCCGGGCAGACGAGCAGGCCGAGGCCCACGGCGGTCCTGGAGATAACCTGCAGCGAGATGCCGGTGCCGCCGTGGAACAGGATGAGGGCCACGCCTATGTTGAACAGGAGTTGGGCGCCAACCCCGTCCAGGGGGTTCGAGACGATCCCGAGCACAGACGGCCCGATCAGGGCGCCGGCGGCGACCAGCACGACCATCTGGGGGATCTTTATGATCGTCGCTATGAGCTGCGAGACCAGCCCAGCACCCAGTATGAGGCCGAGGTCGCGGAGGATGTGCTCTATGTCCACGCTCTAGGCGACCAGGGCTACGAGCTTCTCCGCCAGTGTCCCCCAGCTCAAATGCTCCACGCAATTCCGGCGCACGACCTCCTCGCACCGCCGCCTTTCTTCCTCAGGCAGCCTCAGGTAATCGTTGAGAGCTATTGCGAAGTTCTCCTCCAAGCCATCCATGCCAACGCGGAGGTCGAAAGGTAGGCTGCGGCCCACGATCTCGCCGGCCTCCCTGAGGCCGGAGTGGTCCGACACGAAAGGGACGACGCCGCTCGCGGCGAACTCGGCGGCTACGAGCCCGAAGGTCTCGGGGAAGATGGAGGGGACCGCCGCAGCGTCCGCGGTGGGAAGGACCTTCGTCAGGTCGCCATGGTAGAGTGCCCCGACGAACAGCACGTCGTCCTGCATGCCTTCGGCGTCGACGAGCATCTCGTCGGCGAGCTCGAAGTGCTCCAACGGACCAGCCGGTCCTCCTTCGAGTAATCTGCCCATCTCGGCCAGCCGCTCCACGGTCGTCTCATCGCCCGCGCTGAGGGAATAGGTCAGGGCCTCGAGGCCCTCGCGGAACGTGCCGAAGCCGATCACCAGCAGGCGGGCGCCTGTCTCCTTGCGCACCCTCGAGAAGGCAGAGATCAGGCTGTGGACCCCCTTGGAGTGGATGAGCTTTCCGACGTAGACAAGGAGCGGCCCGTCGCGGTCGAGGAAACCCCGGAGCCGCTCACCGGCGTCTTTGTCGTGCGAGCGGGCGTCGTAGGAGGCCGCGACCGCTCGCAGCGCGATGGCCAGCTCCCCTGCGTGGCCCGAACTCTCCAGGGCCTCTCGCAACGACGTCCGCTGCGCCTGGCCGCGGCCCGGTCCGCCTTGGAGATGGTCGAGGACCCCGCGGTCGAACGCGTCGGGGTGGAAGAGTTCGGTGTCAACCCCGCCTGGGAGGGAGTGGGTCTTGCCCGCGAGGTCGGGGAAGTTCTCCGCTATCGTGCCCGCGCTGTGCGAGGAGAGGGCCAGGATCTCCCGCGCATCTTCCAGACCCTCGCGGGTGAGACCCATGTACTTCTCACTCTTGCGGGAGACGTACTGGAGGCAACTTCCGTGCACGATGCTCACGTAAGGAAGGTCATTGCCTTCCAAAGCGCGGCGTGCGATAAGCGGCCCTGGCACGGAGTGGTTGGTGATCACAGCCTCAGCTTCTGACACCCCGAGCACGATCTTCAGGGCCTCGACGTTGCGCCTCAGGTAATTATCCAGTTCCTCCTCCGTCAGGTCCAGGAAGGTCTTCACGCGCCATCCCGGGTAGTCGTCGTAGACGTAGACGGGTAGGAGGTCCCCGATCTCAGGCCGGTAGACGACGCAGAGCCCGGGGTAGGGTGTCTCCTGCTCGCCCAGATCCTCGACCCCACTTGCGTCCACCTTCGCGCTCTTGCCGACGAAGTCATAGGCGAGCGGGTCCTGCTCCTGGCAGAGCAGATGCACGGTGTAACCCTGGCCGACCAGGGCGCGACACAGGCTCTGGACGTAGATGTTACTCCCCGTGCCGGAGAGCATGTACCCGTGGGTCATGATGATCCTCATGGCGCTCCTCATAGCCCCTGTCGAGTTCGCATCTCCATGCTCGCATAGCGCAAGGTATCACAGAGTCGCGTTCCAGACCCGCATACGATACGCGCCAAGAGCCTCTCTAGGATGTAGTATGCGCGGGTATGATTCTTCATACTCGCGAGGAGGACCGCATGTTTACACGCGCGAAGACCGAGCCGGTGCCCGTAGTGGGAGCCGAGGCTCCCGAGTTCAACCTGCCAAGCGCCCAGGGAGGCCAGCTCAGGTTGAGCATGAGGACACCGCGGGGACCGGTCGTGGTCGCCTTCTACAGGCCGGGCGACGAAGAGGACGTCGAGTACTTCAAGGCGCTGGCCGCGAAAGAGGAGGAGATCAACCTCGCCGCCGGCTCGGTGGTCGCCATCGGAATCGCCGAGCCTACAGAGGCCCTCAACTTCGCCAGGGCGTCGGGGCTGAAATCCTACGTGCTCTACGATTACGCCAGGGTTACGAGCCGCCAGTGGGGGCTCTGGGAGAAGGATCGGAGACAGGGCGACTACGCTCGTCGGGCCGTCTTCATCGTCGGTCCCGACCATAAAATCGCCCACGCCTGGATCGGAGAGAGGCCAGAACCAGAGGAGATCCTGGCGAAGGTCAGCGAGATCTCAGGCCTCCCCAAACCTCAGGAGGAACCGAAAGAGGGCGAATCGGAGGAAGGCGACGAGAAGCCGAAGAAGATGTCGGCCGAGGAACGGGAGAAGATAAAGGCGGAGCGTCGCGCCGCCCGCGAAGCGGGCAAATCTGTCAAGAGCGAGCAGCCGAAGACTCCGAAGGAGGAGGGGTAGGGAGCGTGGAAGGCCTGGATGGGCGCGAGACCGGCGGCGAGCTTCGGCCGGACGGGGAAGAGGCCTCCGATACCACGGAGATAGGTCGCGGGGAGATCCCAGACCCGAAGGAGTTGATGGCCCGGCTGGAGATAAAGGACAACCACATCAGAGAGCTCTACGAGGAGCTCACAGCCTTCCGCCTCGCCGCGGATGAGGCCCGCGCCTCGAAAGCGGCGGGGGAGGGGCACATCGAGGCCCTGGAGCGCGAGTGCGCCAGGTTGAAGGAGCGCGTCAGGGATCTCGAGGAGGAGACGCGTGACCGCAGGCGCCGCAGGGAGGGCTCAGACCGCCAGATAGCGCGACTGGAGCGCGAACTCGAACGCAAGGAAGGGGAGATCTCACACCGCGACTACCTTCTGGAGCGCCAGGCAGAGCAAATGGAGGCCGACAAGCAGCGGGCCGAGGAACTGGCCTCGCGCAAGGACCTCGCGCTCCAGGACGCCCTCCGCCGGGTCGATGGGCTGGAGAGGGACCTGGAGGAGAGGGAGGATGAGATCTCCGACCTGCACTCGACCATCGAGACGTTAAAGGGAGATCTGGAGGCCGAGCAGGAGCTGCGCGACCGCCTCGCAGATCCCGCGAACCGGCTGCGGGCCGGGATAGACCTGTTCAACGAATCCGGGCAGCGAAACGCGATGAACTCCCTCTCCAGGACCATGGGCCAGCCCGAAGTACACGTGGAGTTGGATGCAGGGGATGAGCCGCCCGTTCTCCTCACCTTCACCTGGCAGGGTGTTACCTGGCAGACATACGTCTCAGACCCCGGTCCCGGCGTCGAAGAGCCCCGCGTATACCTCAAGAGCACCGGTGAAGACCTCTCCGGCGTGGACCGCAAACCACCAAACGCCCGCGTCGGTCACGGCGATAGGGTAATACTCGGCCTGTAGGCCTCAGCATTTCAGCTAGCCAGCACGGCGCTTCGCGCCTTGTCGGCACGCTACGCCCTTCGGGCTTCGCTTGTCAGCAAGTCAGCATGGACTCATGGATTGCGGAGGGAAGATTCTCTCGGGAGGCGATATACAAAGCGAACGATTCGCGGCCAAGCAAGGGCGGCGGACCGACACCAAAGGGCTGAAAAGCTGAAATGCTTTACTTATCGTCGTCTTTCTCGGGGAGTTCTTCCTTGTCTTTGCCCGTGCCCAGGGTCTCTATGAAGTCGTGGACGCCTGTGCCTAGCGAGCGGAAGAGGTCTGCGATGCGGCGCGGGCCGAGCACCAGGAACACTATGAAGATCAGGAGGATCTCGAGAAGTCCGGCGGGCACTAGTAGCGCCTGGCTTCCATCAGGTATTTGAGGCGCGAGAGGGAGCGCTCCCCGTTGGCACGGGCGAACTTTTCAGCGCCCACCAAGCGTGCGGCGCGGTCGAATAGCTTGCGCTTGAGGTGGAACTCGCCGGTGTAGGAGACGACGCATCCGCCTCCGTCGTCGGGTGAGACCTCCATCCGGCCGCCGCCTTCGATGGATGTGGTGTAGACCCATCTGATGCTCTCCGGACCTCGCTCGATTATCCGCACCTCGGGTTCTATCTTGCCGATCGGGCTCTCCAGCACGAGGCGGTAGGAATCTTCCCCCAGCCGCTCGACGCTTTCGACGCCGACCATCCACTCCCTGGCGTTGCGGAAGTCAGATATGTAGCCGGAGACCTTCTCGGCAGGGGTGGCCATCCGCTGCTCAATGCTCACGCTGCCGCCTCGGCCCGACTTCAACCCCAACCCAACTCCTCCAGGCGCTCCTCGTCGAAGCCGAAGTAGTGTGCGATCTCGTGTACCACAGTGATCCTGACCTGCTCCTCCAAATCCCCTGTAGCGAAGTCCCGCTCCAGAGGCCCGCGGAAGATCGTGATCTTATCCGGCAAGAACCCGTAGTAGCCCGCTCCTCTCTCCGTCAAAGGCACACCCTCATACAGCCCGTAGAGGGTCTCTTCCGCCCCCCCGGCCACCAGCGGCGTCGAGTAGTCTGGCCAGTCGTCGACCACGATCGCCACGTTGTCCAGAAGCCTCGAAAGCTCGGGCGGCAGGCCTTCGAGCGCCCGCTCCACCAGCTTGAAGAAATCCAGGTTCTCTTCTTTCACGAAACTCATTGTACTTCAGCGGCGAGACCTCGCCGCGAAGTCTATGCTCTGTGGGCTTCTTGGTCAGATACGCGATCGGCGTATCGTTGCCCCACCCAAACGTCACAGCCAAATACTCCAAGAACGTCGACGCCCTCGTGGGGTAGTTCCTCTTGGTGTTCGCGGAGAGCGGGTGTGGTTCGTCAACCTATTGACTCAGGTAGCCTACACTCAGAGGGTCAAGGGGTCTTGTCGCGCTGGTTGCGGCGAACCATGGCCGAGGTCTTCACCGAGCCCGACTGTCCCGCCACCTCCCGGATCTGACGTTTTATGAATCGCCCCTGCTCGCTGGCCTCGGGGAACTCACCATAGAGCCTCTGAAGGCGCTCCTGCTCTGCGTCCA